>JANLHB010000024.1 GCA_024654625.1 Patescibacteria group bacterium | reverse complement strand
CAGGACTCGCCTAAGCACCACTAAAGGGTGCTGGGCGTCGTGTACTCTTCAGTAGTACACGACGAATCTGGAACCACGGAGGTCTCATAAATCTTAGTGCACTCGCCAGGACTCGAACCTGGGACCGTCGAGGTATAAGCTCGATGCTCTACCAACTGAGCTACGAGTGCATTTAACAGGCTAAACCGTATCTTTCTTCCTCTTTGGCTTTATCTTATTCAAAATCAGAATTTTTTCAAACTCTTCGCGCTCTATCGTCTCTTTTTCTATCAATTCATCGGCAATCATTTTCAAAGCGTCATGATGTTCTTTCAACACATTCTCAGCCCTATCTCTCCCTTCATTCATGAAAGAAGACACTTCACCGTCTATCAAAGATGCTATTGATTCCGAGTAACTCTTACCGGAAGAATACGCTCCGCCTAATATCGGCGCGCCTTCATAATCACCCCAAGCCACAGGGCCAACCTTCTCTGACATGCCATATTTTGTCACCAAATCTCTCGCTAAGCTCGTCGCCACCTGAAGGTCGTTTGACGCTCCAGTCGTAATATCTCCGAAGGTCATCTTCTCTGCCATATAACCTCCCAAAGAAACAGCGATATCATCTACAAAATGAGCCTTAGAGTGCAAGTGCCTTTCTTCTGTCGGGAGTTTCAGTGTGTAGCCGGCCGCCCTACCCCTAGAGACTACAGATACTTTATGCACAGGGTCAGCATGCGTCAAGACTGACGCCACCAAAGCATGCCCGGCCTCATGATAAGCGGCAATCTTTTTCTCATCCTCAGAGAGAAGACGACTTTTCCTCTCAGGTCCCAACATCACTTTCTCAATAGACCTGATAAGATCAAACTGCGAAACATGCTTCCTGTCTTCACGAGCCGCAAGAATAGCCGCCTCATTCATAAGACTATAAAGATCCGCCCCAGAGAAACCGGGAGTTCTCTCTGCAATAACTTTCAAATTAACATCCTCAGCAAACGGCTTCTTATGTGAATGGATAGTTAAGATTTCTTCTCGGTCTTTAATGTCCGGCAGGTCAAGCATCACTCGTCTATCAAAACGCCCTGGCCTTAGAAGAGCAGTATCTAAGACGTCTGGCCTGTTTGTCGCCGCCATCACTATCACTTTCTCATGCGGTTCAAAGCCGTCCATCTCAACAAGTATTTGATTGAGAGTCTGTTCGCGTTCATCATGCCCGCCGCCAGTGCCTCCGCCCCTATGACGGCCAACAGCATCTATCTCATCTATGAAAATTATTGATGGAGCGGCCTTCTTTGCCATAAGGAAAAGGTCACGCACCCTGGAAGCGCCGACACCGACAAACATCTCTACAAACTCTGAACCGGAGATATGGAAGAATGGCACACCCGCTTCACCGGCCACCGCCCGAGCCAGAAGGGTCTTACCGGTGCCAGGCGCGCCCATCAAGAGGACGCCCTTCGGGATCCTTGCGCCGATATCAAGAAACTTCTTAGGATTTTTCAAGAAATCAACAATCTCCTTTAATTCTTCTTTAGCTTCTTTCACTCCGGCGACATCATTGAAAGTCACTTTCTGCGCCTTATCATCAGGATAGATGACCCTTGCCTTAGACTGACCAAAAGAGAACATCTGCATACTTGAACCTTTAACTTGACGTGATGCAAAATATAAGAAAAGGACAATCAAGATAACAGGGATAAGAAAAGGAAGAGAAGCCAGAAGATAAAAGGCAATATCTGAAGGATTTTTTACTTCAAGACTAACTTTACCAAGCTCTTCAGTGGAAACGCCATAATTTGAAAGGGTCTCTGAAAGTGAAGATTCAACCTCCTTTTTAGAATTTTTTAAAGTACCATCTTTAAATTCAATCTTAATTTTCTCTCCCTCAATAGTCACTTTTGAAACTGCGCCAGAATTGATATCAGAAACAAGTTCAGACAAAGCTATCTCCGGAATATCTTTCTGACGCTCGGAAATAATAGAGTAGACACCGGTAATAAGCATAAGAATAAGAAAAGCAGTTATAAGGTGCCTGCTAAATTGGCCTATTCCGATATTTTTACCGCCTTTTTTCCCAGGTATCTTTGTAGGAATTTTAGGAATCTTTACCATAATATAAGTTTATTATATAGAAAAAGCCGGCAAAGTAAACAAAAAGTATTTGTGTTATTATTAATCAATGCCGGCATTGATTCAAAACAAAAAAGTATATTTTGACTATGAAGTCCTTGAGAAATTTGAAGCGGGAATTGAGCTTTTTGGCTTTGAAGTAAAGTCGCTAAAAGCAAATCACGGCTCTATTACAGGCGCTCGTGTCCTCGTGAGAGGGAACGAGGCATTTGTTGTAAATATGGATATACCGGCCTTCCAGTCTCACAACGCTCCGTCCACTTATGAACCTGACCGCACCAGAAGACTCCTCTTAAACAGAAAAGAGCTCTCTTACTTGGCGGGGAAGTCCCAACAGAGAGGCTTGACAATAGTGCCTATTTCGGTGTATACTAAGGGCAGATTGATAAAGATGGAGATAGGGTTAGTGAAAGGAAAGAAGAAATTTGACAAACGAGAGACGATCAAGAAAAGAGAGACCGAAAGGAATATAGAAAGAGAGATGAAGAGGTAGATTTTACGAACATCCCAGAGGGATGTTTTAGGGGAGTGATTGGCTTCGACAGTGATCATACCTTAAAAATACTGCAAACCGAGCTTGCGAACGCTCGTTAAACATCGCAAACAAATAAGTGCTAAAACTGTAAAAGCAACCGTTTCTCCATATTTTGGAGTTAACGACATTGCTCCAGCATACGCTATTGCGTAAGCCGTCTAGCTTTATCTATTTTCGGTAAGTAAAGCGGGCGTCAAATCACCGAAATAGAGAATTCGCTTTCCTCGACGAATTTTCGAAACAAAGAGGATCGGAGTATAACGACTTTTGCTTTTTTAGATCCTATACTCTTAAATTGCCCACGCACTTTACGGGCGATAAAAAAGATAAGTTTGTAGACGTGTTTTCACAGGAGACCACTGGACGCGGGTTCGATTCCCGCCACTTCCACAGCCAAAACGAGCCACCCGAAAGGGTGGTTTTCGTTTTGCGCTGTGTAAGTGGAGCGAGGCAACTGCTTGCCTCGCGTCGGGAATCGAAAGCCGGAGCGTTGTGTGAGTTTGAGTCCGCTATATGGCGGACGAAAGGCGAACACCGCGAGGCAGGGTCGTGAGATTTTTTCGTCAGAAAAAATACTCCTGACCGATTCCCGTTTTAAAAATCACATGGCTACGTAGCGACCGATTTCCACAACTCAACAATTCAACCGGCTGAGCCGTTTAGCTTTACTTGCATTTTTACCTTTCTTAATATAGATTTCCTCATAGATACAGCACCTACAAAACTAAATAAAAAAATAAAGGAGGAAAGATAATATGACACCCAAAGAAATATTTATGAGTATGCTCTTTAAAATGGCTATCATTATAGTGAGTAGCAGCATTCTTATTGATACTGCTGTGGATATTTGGCACAGGATGAGAGTAAAAGAAGAAGATAATACCCCATCATTTCTTTTTTCTGTTCCGATAGCAGGAATTTGTATTGTTGTTCTTTATTTAAGTCTAGTTCATTTAGGCTAACTAAACAAGACGAATATTTTTTAAAAGCCAACGAGGGAGGTGGTCCATGCCAAAAAAGAAGACTCGAGCAGAAAAATTCGGGATATTGCAGGCCGATGCAATACTGGAAGCGACGCATTTAACATATAATGCGCAAAGAGGAAAACAAATGATCAAGGCCTGCATCAAAAGACTCCAAGAAAGATTTTCCGAATTACAACCCAAGAAAGCCCATCCCGCTTATAAGGAAGCGCGGTATGGGAAAGATAAGAAAAAATCTCCTCCTAAAGGCGCTTCATGAAAATGAAGCGCCTTTTTAATGACCAATATGTCAACCTGCCACGTTGACACTATTTACGGAGAAGCTTGCTAAACCCTTGTATTTTTAAAAGCTTTTTGCTAATATGTAAAGCACTGGATTCTTTATGCACGAGCTTTATAAAAATCGGCTCGTTATCTTAACTATCCATAATTTAAATAATCTGAAGAAATTAAGACTAAACAATCAAATAACCGCGCCTGAATTAAGAGTTATATCTGATGATGGTGAAAACCTTGGCGTAATCTCAACAGAAGAAGCACTCAAAAAAGCTAAAGAGAAAGAGCTTGACCTGATAGAGATATCTCCGACAGCCAAGCCTCCTGTTGCAAAAATAATGGATTATGGTAAATTCCAATATCAGGAGCAGAAGAAAGAAAAAGAAGCCGGAAAGAAAGCCAAGACGGTTGAGATCAAGAACATAAAGATAGGGATAGGAACATCAGAACACGACCTTGAGCTAAAAGCTAAGAAAGTATCTGAATTCTTAAAAAGAGGCGACAGGGTAAAAATAGACCTTGTCTTAAAAGGAAGAGCAAAATACCTTGATAAAAACTTTATAGAAGAAAGATTGAAGCGCGTGCTTAATTTCGTGAGTGAAAATCATAAAATTGCCGACGGACCAAGAAAAGGCCCAAAGGGAATAAGCGTAATAATAGAAATAAATAAAAATAAATAAAATGAAAGGTTCAAAAACAAACAAATCATTTCAAAAACGTTTTAAAATAACCAAGAAAGGCAAAGTCTTGGCTAGAAAGCCCGGACAAGGACATTTTAATGCTAAAGAAAGCGGTAGTAAAACAATGAGTAAAAAAGGTCTTACATCTTTCAATATCAGCGCTAAAAATTTAAGCCGTTTTCTTCCATACAACAACTAATAACTAACATATGACACGAGTTAAAAGAGGAACAATTGCAACAAAAAGAAGACGTAATGTCCTTAAGCAGACAAAAGGATATCGTTTTGGGCGCAGTACAAAGGAAAGATCAGCCAAACAAGCCATCCAAAAGGCCGGCACTCACGCATTCGCGCACAGAAGAAAGAAAAAACGAGAGTTTAGAGCTCTTTGGCAGGTAAAGATAAATGCCGCTCTTAGGCCGCTTGGCTTCTCATATAGCAAATTTATAGATATTTTAAAAAAGAAAAATATTGAAATAGACAGGAAAATACTGGCCGAAATAGCAGAAAAACGACCGGCAGTGTTTGAAAAGATTGTTGAAAACGTTAAATAATGAAAATACCATCCGCCAGCTGGCGGATGGTATTTTTCTGACATGCCTTGCATCTTAAAGGATTTTATGTTAAATTAATAAAATCATGTTATTAACCAAGAAGAAACAACTTATTATAAAAAAGCACCAGGTGCATAAAACCGATACCGGTTCACCTGAAATTCAGGTTGCCGTATTATCAGAAAAGATAAAAGAGCTGACAAATCATCTAAAAAAACATAAAAATGACAATCATTCACGAAAGGGCCTATTGCAGATGGTTGCCGACAGAAGAACTATTCTTAACTACCTTTCCAAAAAAGACGAAAAAAGATACAAATCTCTAATCAAAAAATTAAATCTTAAAAAATAATCTATTAGCCAATCCGCCGCGGCGGATTGGCTAGACAACATGTCAGTAGTAAAACATAAAAATCAACGAGTAGGAGTATTCATAGATACTCAGAACTTGTATCATAGCGCTAAAAATTTATACAAAGCTAGAGTAAACTTCGCTGAAGTTATGAAGACGGCTGTTGCCGGCAGGCAGCTTATAAGAGCCCTTGCCTATGTCATCACCACCGAATCCGGGGAAGAGAAGAGCTTCTTTGAGGCGCTTACTAACCTTGGGATAGAGACGAAGACTAAAGACCTTCAGATATTCTTTGGCGGAGCAAAAAAAGCCGACTGGGATGTGGGAATAGCCGTTGACGCCATTCGTCTTGCTCCTCGCCTTGACGCAGTGGTCATTATCTCAGGAGACGGAGACTTCGCTCCTCTTATAAATTATCTCAAAAGCACTTTTAGCACGCAGGTTGAAGTTATCGCTTTCGGTAAATCAGCTTCAGGGCAGATACGGGAAGCCGCCGACGACTTCGTTGACCTAAGTGAAGATAAAGACAAATACTTGATAAAGAGGTAAAAAATTGTATAATCAAGTCATTACAAGTAAATTACCATTAATACTCGTTTAAGATTTAGGTTGTCAGATAGGTAGAACAGGAATAAGCTGTTTCGTGTTCTAAAATCTGATAATCAAATATCTCTAAGCGTCAAATTTATGCATACAAAAGAGTACTCTATGGAGATAGGCGGAAAGACGCTTATCGCCGAATTCACAAATTTAGCAGACCAAACAAGCGGATCCGTTATTGTAAAATATGGAGAAACGACTGTTCTTGCAACAGTCGTAATGACTAAAAAAGAAAAAGATATAGGCTATTTCCCTCTGGTAGTTGACTACGAAGAGCGTTTTTATGCTGCCGGTCAAATACTCGGTAGCCGCTTTATAAGGAGAGAGGGAAGGCCGACTGACGAAGCAATCCTTGCCGGAAGAGCTATTGATAGGACAATCAGACCGCTCTTCAACCAATCAATGAGAAACGAGATTCAGGTAGTAATAACAGTCCTTGCCATAGATGAAAACAACGACCCTGATGTGCCTTCAATCATTGCCGCCTCTTTGGCTATCGCCACATCTGAGACTCCATGGAACGGGCCTGTCTCTGCTGTACGAATCGGTGAACAAGAAGGAAAATTTATTGTTAATCCTGCTTACCCACAAAGAATTGATTCCCCGATTGATATCTTAATCTGCGGTAAAGAAGGCAAGATAAATATGATAGAAGCCGGCGCAAAAGAAGTAAGTGAAGGCAAAATCAAAGAAGCTTTCCTTCTCGCTGAAAAAGAATTAAAGAAAATTGAAGACTTCCAAAAACAAATAATAAACGATATTGGCAAAGAAAAAGTTGCGATTGAAGAGAAAAAACCATCAGAAGAATTGAAAAAATTGTTTATGGAACATATTGCCGTAAAACTGGAAGAAGTTATATTCAGCAATACAACAAGTGAAATAAACCCTCTTAAAGATTTCTGGCTTGGAGTTATAAAAGAAGCTCTACCTGAAGAGATGCCTATTGCAGGCGATTACTTTGAGTCAGAGATAGATAAATTCGTGCACAAAGAAGCTATTTTCTCAAATAGAAGACCGGACGGCAGAGCGATGGACGAAGTGCGCCCTCTTTTTGCCAAAGCCGGAGCATTATCAGATCTTCTCCATGGGTCCGGGATATTTTTCCGCGGAGGAACTCATGTGCTCTCAGTACTGACACTAGGCGGACCGAAAGAAGTCCAACTTGTAGAAGGAATGGAGGTCCAGACAGAAAAGCGTTTTATGCATCACTACAATTTTCCTCCTTTTTCAGTCGGAGATGTAGGAAGAATGGGCGGAATAAATCGCAGGGCTGTCGGACATGGAGCCTTGGCGGAAAAAGCGCTTGAAGCAGTACTCCCAAGCAAAGACGAATTTCCATACACTATTCGTATCGTTTCTGAATCAATGGCTTCAAACGGCTCTACTTCTATGGGTTCAGTTTGCGCCTCAACTCTTGCCTTAATGGATGCCGGCGTACCTATTAAGAATCCGGTTGCCGGTATTGCCATGGGCTTGATGTTGAGCGAAGCGAAATCCGCCCGTGGCGGAAGCGAAGCGAAATCCGCCCCGCCAGCTGGCGGAAGTGAACAAGAATACAAGGTGCTAACCGACATTCAAGGACCGGAAGACCATCATGGGGATATGGACTTTAAAGTAGCCGGAACAAAAGAAGGAGTTACAGCCATACAGATGGATGTAAAAGTTGAAGGTATCCCTTCTAAAATCCTTATTGAAGCTCTTGAAGGAGCCAAAAAAGCCAGACTCAAAATATTAGACAAAATCACAGAAGCAATCTCTGCCCCAAGGCCAGAAACGAAAGAAGCCGCTCCAAAAATTATAAAAATAATGATAAACCCGGAGAAAATAGGCGAGGTAATCGGCCCGGGCGGAAAAGTCATCAAATCAATAATTGAAGAGACCGGGAGCGAAATTGATATTGAGCAAGACGGCAGTGTCTTCATAACCGGCAAAAAAGACGCCGTAGAAAAAGCCAAGAAAATAGTTGAAGATATTACCAGAGAATATCATGCCGGGGAAAAATTTGACGGTGTAGTGACAAGACTATTTGACTTTGGCGCTATGGTAAAGATAGGGCACAATACAGAAGGATTAGTCCACGTATCAGAAATTGCCCCGTTTAGAATAGACAAAGTAACTGATGTTGTAAATATAGGCGATACTGTCCCTGTCATAGTAAAAGAGATTGATGAAAAAGGGAGAGTAAATCTGTCTATCAAATCAGCTGACCCTCTTTACGCTGAAAAAAAAGGCGCTAAACCATCACAAGGAGGCGCAAGACCTGGCTCGAGTGAACAAGTAGGGTATAATAGAAACAATGAACGAGGAAACGGAAAAAATAATAACAACAGAAGGTATTAATCAAATTCCTTCCCCAGATAATCAGCAAGAAAAAAATACAGAAACAAACTCCCTGAAAAAACCGATCTTACGCACAATGAAAAGTGATATGCAGGAATATATCAACCGGCAAAAAATGTCGATCATTGATATTGCCGGCAAACAAGCTCAAAAGCAAGGGTTAAAAATATCTAAATCTTACACCAACTGGCCAAATAAACTTATAACAATAGCGGTTATAATGCTCGTCATAATAAGTGCCGGAGTTTTCAGTTATACCGTAATACAAAAGAAAAACTCTCAAGGGAAAAAAGAGGCTTCCAAACAAAATTTACCGACACCGCTTATTCTGCCAAATGAACAGAAGATCATTACACTTCTTAAAAATAAACAAGAAGAAAATAAAAATATAATAAACAATTTAATACTTACAGACACCAAGCTTGGCAGTCTGACCGATTTTATTTTCATAGATGAATCTAATCTTATTCTAACGTCAGAACAATTTTTGAAAAGCATTGGAATCAATACGCCTCTTGGATTTTCAAGTTTTCTAAGCGATAAATTTATGTTTGGAGTTTATTCTATAGAAAAAAATGAACCATTTATAATCTTCAAAGCAAGGTCTTATGAAAATATTTTTGCATTAATGCTAAAATGGGAGAAGACGATGAAAAATGATTTAAGTTCGCTATTGCCATATACTGGCGACAGCAGTTCTATTGACCAAATCTTCCAAGACAGAATAATAAAAAATCACGATACGCGGATAATCTACAGTCAAAATGGCCAGATAGATATTCTTTACTCTTTCTTAGATAAAGAGACAATAATAATAACATCAAGCGTAGAAACTTTTGAAGAGATATTAGGAAGACTATCTTCGCCCAAACTTTAGCATAGATTAATATGCTTAAATAAGATTGATTTTTAATATTATTCTTGATATTATAAAAATATGAAAATAGATACTAAACATTTCAAAGAAAAGCTGGAAGAAGAAAAAAAAGTGCTTGAAGAAGAGCTCTCTCAAGTTGGAAAAATTAACCCGAATAACCCGAAAGATTGGGAAGCGACCGCCCCTGACTTGAATCTGCTTAAGGCAGATAAGAACGAAATGTCAGACAATTTTGAAGAATTTGAAAACAGGGCCGCTGTGGAGATAGAGCTTGAAGATCGACTTAAGGATATAAACTTGGCATTATCAAAAATAGAAGACGGGACCTATGGCAAATGCGAGGTAGACGGGAAGGATATAGATAATGCCCGTCTTGAGGCAAACCCTGCCGCCAGGACTTGCATAGAGCACGCATAATATTATGTCAGTCAAGGTTCATTCTGCTCAAACAATAGGACTTGACGCTCGTATTATTGATGTTGAGCTGGATATTTATAAAGGACTTCACTCTTTCTCTCTCGTTGGGCTGCCTGATAAAGCCGTAGAAGAATCTAAAGAAAGAATAGGCGCCGCTATCAAAAATAGCGGTTTTGTCTCGCCATTAAAAAAGAATCAAAAGGTTATAGTCTCTCTGGCGCCGGCCGATATAAGAAAAGAGGGGCCTATCTTTGACCTTTCTATAGCTATCGCTTATCTATTGGCGTCAAAACAAATAAAATTTGACCCGACTAAAAAAATATTTCTTGGCGAAGTGGCGCTTGACGGAACATTGCGCCCTATAAAAGGAGCACTTTTTCTGACAATGGCGGCAAAAAATGCCGGTTTTGAAGAGATTTTTCTACCGAAAGAAAATACTCGCGAAGCCGCTCTAATAAATGGCATAAAAATATTCGGCTGTACTAATCTTAAAGAGATCAGTCTTCATCTTTCTCCTCCTAAAATAATACCGCCGGAAAAAACAAAAGAAGAAAATATTTCTTTTGCTATAAAAGAAGAATCTCCGATTAATTTTAATAAATTAAATAAAACTACATCTCAGAGAATTTGTTTCTCTGAGGTGAAAGGTCAAGAAACAGCAAAAAGGGGTTTAGAGATAGCCGCCGCAGGCGGGCATAATATCCTTATGATAGGTCCTCCTGGCACAGGTAAGACAATGCTCGCAAAAGCTTTTGCAGGAATATTGCCCAACATCTCATTTGAAGAAACTCTTGAAGTCACAGGCATCCACTCTGTGGCAGGCATATTAGAAGGCGATATCGCGCTTGAAAGACCTTTCCGATCGCCTCACCATACTTCTTCTTATGTCTCTCTAGTTGGCGGAGGAAATTTCCCAAAACCCGGAGAGATAACTCTCGCTCATAGGGGAGTCCTTTTCTTAGACGAATTTCCTGAGTTTGAACGAAGAGTTATAGAGGCTTTAAGACAGCCTCTTGAAGACAAGGTTATAAATGTTTCTCGCGCTAGAGGGTCTGTAAGATTCCCAGCCAATTTCATACTTATCTCTGCAGCCAACCCTTGCCCTTGCGGAAATGCCGGTACATCAAAAGAATGTATCTGCAGTATGGGCGCCTTGATGCGTTACCGCAGAAAGATATCCGGACCAATCGTAGATAGGATAGACATATGTATTGATGTGCCAAGGATAGAACACGAAAAACTCTCTGACGACTCTGCGAGCCTTGAGACTTCAGCCATTATAAAAAACCGCGTGGAAAAAGCTCGCGCCATACAAAGAAAAAGATTTTCTCAAAGAAATAAAGATACTCAAACAATGACAAACAGCGACATGACCACCAAAGATCTTAAGGCCTTCGCCCCTCTTTCAGAAGCGCTGAAAAACACTTTAAACCAAGCGGCGACAAAACTAGACCTCTCCGGCCGGGCTTATCATAAAGTGATAAAGCTCGCGAGGACTATTGCCGACTTAGACGGAGCCTCTGACATAGCCGAGAATCATATTTTCGAAGCTCTCCAATACAGGCCGAAACAAGACAATTAACACAAATATCAAAAGCCAAAAAGGTCTCACCTTTTTATACAAAGGTGAGACCTTTTAATGTTTAATGTTTATATTATTTAATTATTTAAAAAGGATTTTTGGCGCCTCGAATCTCAAAGTGAAGATGCGGGCCTGTGGATTTACCGGTAGAGCCAACATAACCTATTATCTGACCTTGCACCACATGCCAACCGGTAGATACTATAACTTCGCTTAAGTGAGAATATAAAGTCTGAGTGCCATTAGAGTGCTTTATAACTATATACTTGCCATAACCTCCATTCCAACCGGCTGAACGGCTCACAATCACATCTCCTGCCGCCGATGCCAAAATTGGCGTTCCTGTTGGCGCAGCCAAGTCAACACCATTATAACCATGAAGGCCTTGGGACCTTACCGCATTTTCAACAGGACGAAGATAATAGCCTGAATAAGAAGGGCCTCCGGAACCTCTTACTACGACAGTCTTTACTGAAGAAGCCGGCACATAAGATGAATCTTCTCCATTTGGAATTATAACTTCACTTCCAACTACAAGCTTCTCACTATCGGCTAAACCGTTAAACTGAATTATTTCATCCGCATCTCCTTTAAACTTAGTAGCAATCCCTTTAACAGTATCTCCTTCTTTTACAATATATTTAACCCCTGAAATAGGCAAAATAAGAAGTGTTTGACCTGGTTTGATGAGGTCGCCTTTTTTTATATCATTTGCCCATATAATAGTACTGATACTTACATTGAACATTTTAGCAATCTGAGACAAGCTATCACCATCCCTTACAACATAAAGGCTGATCTCTCCGCTTTCCGGCTTAGCGTCTTCTATATCAGCCATACTTCCATAAGGACCGGTATCAGAGAACAGCGCGCTTCCGTTTATTATAGTAATATCACCGCCACCTTTAGCCGGAGAAGGATCAGAATTTAAAGCCGCCTGGAGAAGTGGCATATTTTGAAGATTTTCACCAGGTGTCTCTTTCGCCATCCCAGCAGAAAAGCCCAAAATACCCCCTAAAAACGATAAAAAACCAGCCGAAACTGGTATTGGGGACGAGAACAATAATACTAACCCAAATAACATTAAAGATGCCTTTATGGATAAAAGCTTTAAAAATAAGGATATTTTATTCTTGTGAGCCCTATTTCTACTGCTGGGGTCACCAGAATTTGTTGAGTTAATTAAAATAAGCCAAAAATCAAAATTTAAACATTGCGACCATACCTGACACTTCTTTAAAAAATGCTTTTTCAGATATTTCACCCTTAAATATCGTTATTTACGGGGAAAAGCTAGTGCAACTAGCCTTAACTATAATTATATAGCGACCACCCTATTAGTCAATCAATATGTGGATAACAAACCCCGTCACTCGGGAGTGACTAAGGGTAACAAATTTCATCAATTTAGACCGTTAGATGCACAGAAAATCACAATTAAATTTGCCTCAATTTAACAAAAAGAATAGAATAAAGTTATGGAAAAAATGATGGATTCTTTTGACCAACAATTACTCGGTGTCACACCCGAGGAAGATAAATATTCTAATAAGCTAGTGGAGGCAGCTCTAGGTGATGATGTTTTTAAAAGAGACGGGGGGCAACCAGTGTCGGAGAATGCACCACAAGATTTAGGGGCGGCAGCGGCCAAGCCGGAGAAGCTAGTTTACAAGGACTTTAAAGATCTTGGTAAGATAAAAGATTTGTTTCCAAAGGCGGAAAAAAGAGAGGAGCCAAAAATGGAGCAGGCCCCACAAAACTTGGGAGCGGCGGCGGCAGAGAGTAACAAAAAAAGAATCCCTTACCCGATTCATTCAGAGTTAGGTAGGATGAAAGAAGGACTAAGAGATTCTAAAGAAAGACTTGAAAGAATGGAAAAAGAGCATGGACCTAAGTTAGGAATAGAGCATTATAAAAAACAGATTAATTTCTACGAAGAAGAGATTAAAAAAGCTGAAGAAGCAAAGACTCGATATTTAAATTCTATCCAAAAGTCAGTCTCTAAAAAAAGCGGAGTTGAAAAAAACCAATTTGTAGAAGCTAAAACTCAAGATGAGATTACTCAAAAAAACCCAAATGAGCAACCTATAAAACAAGAAATCGGGGAACGACTTAATCTTATAGACTCAAACGAGAAACCCATACGTGAGGTAGACAATACTCCAAAATTTGACGCCTTCAATAAACCAACTCTTAAAGATTTAGCCGGAATAGAAGAGAGTATGAAATCAGCTAAAAATGTTGCTGAAAAAATAGATTTTGGAAGGCACGAAACAAAAGAAGCCCCAGGAACTCCAGTAAAATCAATAAGTGAAGGCTGGTATGGGAAAGCTGAGGAACTAGAAATGCATAAATTTAATCAGGCTATCTCCCGGTTTGAAGATACTACTGAAAAGAAAATTGAGGCAAAAGGGAATTGGGTAATGGAGAGAGCGCGGTCAACCGGCGAATGGTATAAGAAGCAACCCTTTAAACGTAAAATTCTATTATCTGGTGCGCTTATTGCCACTGCGAGTGCATCAGCGCTTATTGGCGGACCTGTGGCAGGAACAATAGCCACAGCCGCTTTTACCGGCACCCTGATGCAAAGAGCATTAGGTGGTCTTGCCACTTTTGTAGCAACTGAAGCATGGCTTAAAAGATCAGCTGAAAAAGGAGGTATGGAGCGAACCAAAGCGGAAGCGACAAGGCAAACAATAGAAGCTGCCGCATTAGGAATGCTTGTAGGAAGCGGTTATGCAGCTGAAGGGATAAAAACAATATCCGATGCAACTGGCCTTACCACACTAATCACTGATGCTTATAATTACTGGCTTCCACCAGAAGATATGGCAAAGATTACCAACGCCATAAAAACACCTTTCATAGAAACATCTACAACACCGCCGACAGTGCCTTCTATTGATGCTAATATACCAACAACACCGGACATAGCTCCTGAAATTAACGCCAATGCTGACGCAGTGTCCCTAGATTCAAATCTCGCAAATGTCGCAGAAGGAGTAACTAAAGAAGTCGCTGAAAGAGGTCTTACTTCTGATTTTTCAATCGAGCTTGGCAAAAATGGCGTCCCGGGGAGCTTGGAGCGAGTCTTTCATATGATGGCGGCAAACCATATGGACTTGAAAGGCACCGTGATCTTCGGAGAAGCGGAAGGCGCAAAAAGCCTAAACATCGCCGCTAATTTAGTGAAACTTGCCGAAGGAAATAATCTTGCCGATGTAGATAATGTCGCCGGCATAAGCGCCTCTGAGTTTAACAATGCCGCTGTTTGGGACAAGACAAAAAATTTCTTAACGATAAAAGATCATAACGCCTTCAATAAAATAGTTGAGAACCTAGAATCGCGCTCTAACGCGCTCTGGGACCAAGGCGTCCTTAAAACAGGCGCTGTGGCTTATCTTAACGACATCAAGCCCGAAACATGGGTAGAAACGCTTCACGCTGACTCGTTAGATAAAATAGGAGATATTGAGACCGGAATTACCGGTCATGACGACATCATCCCTAGCCAAATAACAGATTTTGACAATAGTGAAATGGTAAAAGCGGCAGATGAAGCTCAAAGAAAAATAGCCGAACGCTTAGACACGCTAAGAAATGAGCTATTAAACCCAGAACCTTTAAAAGGGGAGACTTACACTATTACAGGAGCAGATAAAAACACGCCTTCTGGCGCGTGGGAAAGCGCAAAAAATGCCCCTATCACCGCTAACGGAGAAAGTGTATTAGAAAATGTTGCTCCCGCCAAAGTACCTGCAAAAGAAGCCTTAGAGAATCTAGCAAACTACAATGTAAATAAAATAATGAATGATGACATAAATAAACTCTTTGGCTCAAAAGGATTCCTCGGATTCGGCGCTAAAAACGGTCTGGAGTCAGCTGAATGGCTAAAGGCAAAAGACCTGCCAGCCACCAAAGCAGGAGGAGTATTAAAGAAATATTTAGAGAATCTTCAAGGGCACACAGGGTCAGCCCTTCAGTCAAATGAAACAACAGAAAGTTATATAAAAAGAGCGATTGCTCATTTTATGAAAGATGATGAATTGGTAAAAACCCCAATAAGTAAACCAATCTTAACAGAAATAATACCAAAACCAACGCCTGAAATATTCACCCCGACAGAAGTTCCGCATACACAGGCCATAGAACCAAATATTCAAGAAACATCAAGACCGACAGTATTCGGATATCCGAAAGCGCCATTACCACCAAAAGATGAAGGTTTTATATGGGTAGGAGGGGATAATAATAAATAAATATTATGATACAACAAGAAGAAATAAAAAACACACTTATAGAAGAGCTTGGGCTTTCGTCTTTATCAGAAGGAAATAAAGATCTTGTAATTTCTAAATTCGGAGAAAGTCTGCTAAAGAGGATAACGGCTGTAACACTGGGAAATCTTCCGGAAGAAGCGCGTGGAGAATTTAATACATTAAGCAAAGAAGGCAACAACGATAAAATGCATAACTTTTTGCAAGCTAAAATTCCCGGGATTGAAGAATTAATTCAAAATGAAATAAAAGAAGGGATAGCAGAATTTAGAAATATTGTCACCGGGCTCAAATAAGGTATTATACTTTAATGAGTTCGTCTGAATTAAATAAATCTCAAGAGGCAGCCGCCCTGCATAAGGAAGGCCCTCTTTTAATAATAGCCGGAGCCGGAGCCGGCAAAACTAAAACTATAGCTCATAGGATTTTTAACCTTGTAAAAGAAGGAGTGGAGCCAAAAAATATTCTTGCTATAACTTTCACCAATAAAGCAGCCAAGGAAATGAAAGAGCGGATTATTGACCTAATAAAGAAAGACGCCCCGCACCTGCTGCAAGATAGCATACCTTTTGTAAGCACTTTTCATTCGCTTGGTGTCCATATTATAAAAGAAAATTCAAAAGCCATTGGCATAACGCGATATTTCTCTATCTTAGACAAAGAAGATTCTTTAAAAGCCGTTAAGTCGGCGATAAAAGAGGCTAATCTTGATATAAAACAATTTGACCCAAGACGAATTCAAAATACAATTTCAAGACAAAAAGGTGAATTGACGGACTACGAAACTTATCTTGAAGAAGCAGGCGATGAATACTTCCCTAAAATGCTCGCCATAATATGGGGCAACTATGAGAATATTTTAAAAAAACAAAACGCGCTTGATTTTGACGACCTCATCCTAAAAACAGTCATTCTTCTTCAAGAAAATCCTGAAATATTAAAATATTATCAATCCTTGTGGAAATATATCCACATAGACGAGTACCAAGATACAAATAAAAGCCAGTATACGCTTACAAAACTTCTTTCAAAAGAGCATAAAAACATTTGCGGGGTAGGCGACAGCGATCAATCAATTTATGGCTGGAGAGGGGCGGACTTTAAAAATATCCTTAATTTTGAAAAAGATTACCCTGATGTTAAACTTGTGCTTCTTGAAGAAAATTATCGCTCTACTAAAAATATTCTCTTTGCCGCAGATAAGGTAATAAAGAAAAATAAACTGCGCATAGACAAAAATATGTTTACCAAAAACAAAGAAGGCGAAAAAATAACGCTCTTTGAGGCGGAAAATGAAGAAAAAGAAGCTCTTTTTATAGCAGAAGAGATAGAAAAAATTATTTCTAAAAACAAAAGCGAGGCTTCAGGTATTGCCATACTTTATAGAGCTAATTTCCAATCACGCTCTTTAGAGGAAGCGTTGCTTAAAAAAGGCATTCCTTATCAAATTCTAGGGGTCCGTTTTTTTGAAAGAAAAGAGATTAAGGATATACTGACTTTTATAAAAGTGGCTTTAAATCCGGACGACCAAGAAGGGCTAAAAAGAATTATAAATATCCCGCCAAGGGGAATAGGAAAAACGACTCTTCTTAAGATATTCTCCGGCAAACAGAATGAACTTCCGCAAAAAACAGAGGAGAAAGTTAATGATTTCAATAAATTATTAACATCAATAAAAAAATCCATTCTCACAGAAAAGCCGTCACTGGTGATAAAAAATGTTATAAAAGCAACCGGAATGGAGGAGTTTTTAAAAAGCGGAAGTGAAGATGATCAAGAAAGATTGGAAAATATAAGAGAATTGGTAACATTAGGATTAAAATACGATGACTTTGAAGCGCCCCTAGGTATTGAGAAGCTCTTAACGGAAGCGTCTCTTGTATCAGACCAAGATTCAATACAAGAGAAAAATAAAGCGGTAAGGCTTATGACAGTGCACTCAGCCAAAGGACTTGAATTTAAATATGTATTTATCACCGGACTCGAAGAAGGTCTTTTCCCTCATCAAGATTTAGGCGGTAAGGGGGAGGAACACGAGGAAGAAGAGAGGAGGCTTTTTTATGTAGCATTAACCCGCGCAAAAGAAAAACTCTATTTATCTTTTGCCGATATGCGGACTATCTTCGGGTCAAAGCAAGTTAATTACCCTTCATCATTTTTAAGCGAGCTTCCGGATCACCTCATTATTTTCCATAACAATGATGATGCCGGTGAAGACTTGCCAACAATTGAATTTTAATAAATATGATAAAAGCAAAAAAAAGACTGGGTCAAAATTTCCTTACTTCAAAAAGCATCGTCTCATTGATTGTAAAATCCGCCGAAGTAAATCAAAAGGACACTGTCCTTGAGGTTGGACCAGGAAAAGGGGTCTTAACGGAAGAGCTACTTAAATATGCCGGCAGGGTTATTGCTATTGAAAAGGACAAGGAATTAATAAACTTTCTAAAGGACAAATTTAAAAAAGAAATAATAAATAAAAAACTTGAGTTAATATATGGCGATGCATTAGATTTTGACCCAAAACCTTATATATTAAAGGATAAATCTTATAAAATTGTAGCTAATATCCCATACTATATAACATCGCGATTATTAAAAACCTTCTTAGAAACAAGAGTTCAACCTGAAAAAATTGTCCTTTTAGTCCAAAAAGAAGTGTCCGATAGAATAACAACCAAAGAACATAAAGGACAACGGAAAGAAAGTATTTTGTCCATTAGCGTAAAAGTCTATGGAACGCCGAAATTTATAAAAAAAGTTCCGGCAATGTTTTTCAATCCAAAGCCTAAAGTTGATTCGGCTATTATTCTAATAAGTGATATTTCAAAAAAGAATTTTACCTCGCCTCAAGAAACAATAGATGAGAAAAAATTTTTTGAAATCGTAAAAAAAGGTTTCTCAAGTAAAAGAAAACTATTAAAAAATAATCTAAACTTAATAAACACCGCGTGCTTGTTAAAATGCGGAATACCGATAGATGCCAGGGCAGAGAGATTATCCGTGGATAATTGGCTTTGTTTATTAAAAAATCCGGACTGCACCGGACTTTAATAAAATTAATTATAAAGGCTTAATAACAATCCTCCTTTCTTCTCCTTCTCCGATACTCTCTGTCTTAATATCAGGGTATTCAGCCAAAGCAGTATGGATAATTCTCCTCTCATAAGAGTTCATATGAGGTAAAATAATCTCTTTCTTGAAATATCTGACTCTTTGAGCATTCATCTTAGCCAGACTCTTTAATTCTTCAGTCTTTTTAAGCTGATAATCATTAACGTCAACCGAAAACTGAAGCGAATTATCAAATCCGGCTTTTCTTAATTTTACTTCAGAAATTTTTTTTACAATATGAGAAAAAGAGCTAAGATTTTGCCCGTTATTTCCTATTAGAGTATTTATACTCCTGGTCCTTACCGTAAAACGAGCGCCGTCAATTTCGTCAACAATATCAATCTCGCCCGCGATTGTCATTTTCGAAAGAAGTTCCTCTATTATTTTTTTTATTATATCCTTTTGAGTCTCCATTTAGAAACATTTTTTTAGCTTTAAATCTGACTAGTATTTCATGAACTATAGCAAAAATATTCATAGTTGTCCAATAAAGGGCGATAGCCGATGAAAACTTAAATGCTATAAAAAATACAAAAAGAGGCATTATATATCTCATCTGTATATTCATACTGCGGGCAAAATCATCCTGAAAAGAGCTCTTTTTACTATTATCTTTTTTAGCCAAAGGCGGTGTGGCAAGCCTCATTTGGAAAAATTGAGTAATTGCCGCAAAGCCGGCAAGGATATAGCTTTTCTGAGTCAAATCAAATATACCCAAGAATGAAGTCCTTATATTGTCAGGGACAGAGATAAAATAATAAAGATCATCCGGGTTAAAACTAAGGCCATTTAAAAAAACCTTATACAGCGCAAATATTATAGGTAGCTGTATTAAAAGCATTAAAAACCCCGACATAGGATTAATCCCATGCTCGCGATATAAACTCATAACCTTTTTTGCCTGCTCTTGTTTGTCTTCTTTATGCTTCTCTTTAAGCGCCGATATTTCAGGCTCAAGCTTGCGCATTTTTAATTGAGTAACAATTGTTTTATGAGAAAAAGGGAATAATATAAATTTTACAACCAGAGTCAGAGCAATAATTGCAATACCAATATCGCCAAAAGGCGCAAGGTTAGCCAAAAAAGCCAAACCGTTATAAAGAGGTTCATAAAATACTGAAATATAAAGTAATTTTAAAAAAGTCATATATAAATTAATTTTATTTTTTACCTAATAATCCCGATTTTACCAATAGAAAAACGAGATTCTTCTCAAAATCAGCAAATTTAAGCTCTTTGGACTCTTTTTTTAAAAAAACAAGCATTTCTAATCCTCTTTTTATACTGTCTATATTTTTTAATAAAACACTCCTACCCCGTCTTTTAAGTTTATTTCTCTCTGTGGCCTTTTTTTCAACAGAAACAGGGACAATAACTGAAAATTTACTTAAATTACTATCTGTATATCGAATTTTTAATGTAAAGAACTCTGATTTTATTGTTTTTCCTTCCTTAAAAAGTTTTTTGAAGGAATTTTTATCCACCCTTCTTTTTTTAGGCAACATATAGTTATAAAATGAAGGATTCTTAATTTTATTCAATAAAACAAGACTCATCAGGTAAAACACCTTAAAATAAAGAAAAAAACTAGACAGCTAGTTTTTTTCTTCCTTTTTGCCTGCGAGAAGCAAGAACCTTCTTTCCGCCGGCAGTTTTCTGTCTGACAAGGAAACCATGTGTTTTTTTCCTTTTTCTATTTTTAGGCTGATATGTAACTGACATAATTACCAGTATAGTATAATTTCAAGCTTAGTCAATCATATTAAAAACTAAGGTCGGCCAAGTTTTATTTAAAAACAACATTAAGATGAAAATTTTAATCAAGGTCAATCTTCACAACTGCTCCACTTATTATTAACATAACAATAAGGTTTAGCTGATTTTTATTTTTCTATATTTAAAAGGTATAATAATAAACGATTATGGAAAAAGAAAAACTTTGGGAAGGGGTGTTGGCTGAAATAGAATTAAATATTTCACCTGCAAACTTCACAACATGGTTTCAAAACACAAATATAGCGAACAAAGAAGACGGTACTATTTTTATCAATGTTCCAAATACATTCGCAAAAGAGTGGCTTTTTAATAAATATCATAAATTAATAACAAAGGCGTTGCGATGTCTTGATCCAAATGTAAGAAGCGTAGAATATATAATTCTCCCCCAAAACTCAAACAATCTTCAAAAAAATCAGCAATCAAGCCATAAAGAAAGCGAGAATCAACTTGAGTTCAATGAGCTTTATATCAACAGTGAAGACAATTTAAACCCCAGATACACTTTTGACTCTTTTATAGTTGGCTCTTTTAACGAGCTTGCCTACACCGCAGCAGAAACAATTTCAAAAAATTTAGGCTCTCAATATAACCCTCTTTTTATATACGGAGGAACAGGTCTTGGAAAAACTCATCTTTTACAAGCAATCGGTAATAAACTGAAAGAGACAAACAACAGCGCCAAAATAAGATACATAACGTCTGAGAAATTCACCAGCGACCTCATAGAATCAATAAGAAGCAACAATATTTACAATTTTAAAGAGAAATACAGGCAATGTAATCTGTTAATAATTGACGATATCCAATTTTTCTCAGGCAAACAAAAGACCCAGGAAGAATTTTTTCATATCTTTAATTCTCTTTATGAGTCAAACAGGCAAATTGTCTTCTCGTGCGATAAGCCTCCAAAGCATATAGAAGGGCTTGAGGAACGCCTTAGGTCGCGTTTTGAAGGCGGAATGATGGTAGATGTATCAAAACCCGACTTTGAATCAAGGTTGGCGATTTTAAAGTCTAAATTGGAAAGTAAAAATTTTACATTACCAAATGAAACTATTGAATATATAGCATCTGTTATAAAAGACAGTATTAGAGAACTTGAGGGTGCTTTAAACATTATAATAGGGGAGATAAAAGTTAAAAACAGAGAAATTTCAATTCAAGAAATCAAAGATATTTTGAAAAAGAATATAAAACCTTATAAAACCGTAACGATAAACGCTATTATTAAGACAATTGCTGATTTTTATAATATTGAAGAAAAGTTTATTTTCGGAAAAACAAGAAAAAAAGAATATGTTACGCCAAGACAAATAGCGATGTATTTATTACGGGAAGATTTTAACAGTTCTTTCCCTTATATAGGGAAAAAATTCGGCGGCAGAGACCATACCACTGTTATTTATTCATATGAAAAAATTTTAAATGAAATTAATAAGAATGAAAGGTTAAATCAAGAAATAACACAAATAAGAGAAATACTTTATAAAGATTAAACTGTTAATAAGTGTGTGGAAAATTTTATAACATATTAGGGATAAGAAGTAGATTATTATTCGTATAAATTTTTCTTAATAAATACACACATCTTATTAGATTTTAAATTATCATTTTATTAACATTTTATTTTTTAAAAAAGATATATAATAACAAGTTAATAATCAGTTTTCCACTTATACACAACACTAATAATAATAAAAAATTTTATATAAATAATAAATATTAATTACTATGAAGATTACTTGTTTAAAAAAACATTTAAAAGATTCTATATCTTTAGCTGAAAAAATAACAAATAAAAATTTACACTTACCGATACTCGGCTCTGTTTTAATATCAGCTAAAAATAACAAACCGGGAAAAATAAAATTAACAGCAACTAACCTGGAGATTGGTATTGAAATTAATATACCGGCAAAAATAGAAGAGGAAGGTGAAGTTGCGGTGCCAGCAGGTATTATTAATGGTTTTTTATCTAATTTTAATAAAGCTGATAATATAAATCTTGAATTAGTGAATAATAATCTTGTTATTTCAGCGCCAAATACATCAACGCTTATAAAAAGCTATCCGATTGACGATTTTCCTTCACTTCCAACAATAAAAGAAGAAAATGTATTTTCCTTGCCGGTAAAAGAATTTATCTCCGGTTTAAAGTCAGTTTATTACGGAGCTTCATTGTCAGGTATTAAACCGGAGATATCAAGTGTTTATATCAATTCTTCAGATAAAACACCTTTAGTTTTTGTAGCAACTGATTCTTTTCGTTTAGCGGAGAAAAAAATACCATACAAATTTAAAGGATTTTCACCTTTAATTATTCCTTATAGGAGTATAGTTGAAATAATACGTATTTTTGAAAATAAAGAAGGAGATATTGATATTATTTTTGATAAAAATCAAATTATATTAATAGTTGATAATATTAAGTTTATATCAAGATTAATTGACGGCATTTTTCCTGATTATAAGCAGATTATTCCGCAAAAGTTTACAACTACGGCTGTTGTTAATAAGGAAGATTTGATGAATATATTGAAAACAGCAAGTATTTTCTCCGGAAGATTAAATGAAGTTAATTTAATTATACATAAAAGTGATAATATGATAGAAATTAAGACATCAAGCCAAGAAACAGGAGAATATAACACAACTATTAATTCAGATATTATCGGTGAAGATATTAAAATATCGTTTAATTATAGATATATTGTAGACTGTTTGAATTATATAAATACTGATACTATAGTGATGAATTTTAACGGGCCAAATAAACCGCTTGTTATAACCAATAAAAATACAAGCGATTTTCAATATTTAGTTATGCCAATGAATGCATAAAAATATATAAATATATAAATACGAAGCACGAAATCAGAAGCACGAAACAAATTCAAATGACCAAAATACAAAATTTAAAAAAATTAAAAAATTAGAATTTATAACTTAGATATTATTTCGAATTTCGTTATTTCGTGCTTCGAATTTAAAATATTATGTGGAAAACTCTTTCTCCTTTTTTGGAAAAATTTAAAAGTCTAAAAATCCCCAAAGAAGCCATTGTAGATGATATTATGGAGATTATTTTAAATAAAACAGGTATTAAATTAGAAAAAGAGAATATTGTAGTTAATAAACCGACTGTATTTATTAAAGCAAATCCAATGATTAAGAATGAAATTTTCTTTAAAAAACAGCAGATTTTAGAAGAGTTGGAAAAACAATTCTATTCTAAAACAATAATAGATATAAGGTAGATTTATAGACCTATATTAAGCTCCATAGTCGTTTCTCCTTTGTTTTTTACGCTATCGTAAACTATTACCTTAAGTTCGTTTTTATCACCAAGTCCCTCGGTGTTGTTTGGGTTAAATGAGAAGTTAAAAGGAGCATTTACTGTAGAGCCAAGATATATGTTATTTAAGAATATATCCACTCTTGATATTGGAAATTTGCTGTAATTTTGAATCTGGAGTGTTATTTTATCATTTTTATTATAAATATTTTCAGACTTAGGTTCTATTATGTTTATTTTCGGCATAAATTCAGGTTTATGAACATCGTCAAATTCTTTAGGCGTATCATTCGCGGTCTCGGTCTTTATTTTTTGATTTTCTACCCACTTTAAAACCGGATCTTCCCATAATTCAAATTGAAGGTCATTTTCAGGTTCTTCAGGTTTCGGCCCAAGCGGGTTATTCTTATCTACCCAATAAAGTATTGAGTGAACATCTGTAACCACCCTCTCTTCTCTTAATTCTAAAGGGGTAAATTCAGTCGCAAGTTTCTTTGAAATTTTATCTATAAAATAACTCTCTCCTCCTTGCCAAATACCGTGAAGAATCGGTTTTTCCGGTATTGGTATATTAGGTTCCTTGAATTTTTCTTCAGGCAGATCAATTAAAACTTCTTTAAAAAATGTGTTCCACATAGGAGCCACAATAAAACCAGCCACCTTTTTCTCCATTTCTGAGTTATTGTTGTTCCCTGCCCACGCTCCGAGCGCAAAGTTCGGCGTATACCCGACTATCCATGCGTCTTTGTAGTCATTTGTAGTTCCTGTTTTAGCCGCCACGTCTTTTTCCGGGAAATAAAGATAAGAGTTGCTTCCAAATGCCGGTGTTCTGGCATTATTGTCTGATAAGATGTCAGATATCATTAAAGCTATATTTTCATCAAGAACACGCTTTGGTTCCGGAGAGAATTCCTCAATAATTTTTCCATTATTATCTTCTATTTTTAAGATTCCAGTTGTTGGATTTTTTATCCCACCGGTAGCAAATGCGCCGTAAGCCCCTGTTATATCAAGCGGAGTTACCTCGCCGCCTCCTAATACAAGTGTCAGTCCATATTGGTTTACATTTGAAAGGGTGCTTATTCCCATATCTTTGGCAGTTTGAAGCGAGTCTTGTAACCCTGCAAGATAAAGCGCTTTTACGGCTGGAATGTTTATGGATTGAGCTAATGCATCGCGAAATGATATGGGGCCATGGAAAATGCCGTCATAATTTCCAGGATGATAACAGTCATCAGGATTAACTTCTGTATATTTTGGAGTGCCGTCAGGTTTGCAATTTGATTGAAATTCAGTTTGAAGGTCAAAGACGACAGTGTCTGGAGTAAAACCCTTCTTGAATGCTGTAGCATATACAAAAGGCTTAAAGGCGGAGCCTGGCTGGCGTTTGGCTAAGGTAACATTAAAATTACCTTCTTTTTCGGCGTTAAAATAATCTCGGGAGCCAACCATTACAAGTATCTGGCCTGTTTTCGGGTCTATCCCCACCATTCCTGCATTTGAAGCATTAAATTTTTCCTCGTTTTCTTGCCCATATTCAGCAACTATCTTCTCAGCTTTTTCTTGAAGCTTGTAGTCAAGAGTGGTTGTTACTTTAAGTCCTCCTTCTTCTATTAAATCTTTGCCATATTTTTCTTCTAAATAACTTTTTATAAATATTACAAAATGAGGAGCAAGTATTCCCTGATCAGATCGCGGTACGAAATACACTTCTTCATTTTTTGCCTCTTCAGCGTCTTTTTCACTGACAAATCCAAGTTCAAGCATTCTGTTTAAGACAATATTTTTTCTTTCATCCAGTTTGTCGCGATTATTCCCATATGGCGAGTAAAATGTCGGCGCTTTCGGTATGGCGGCTAAGTAGGCTGCTTCCGCCAATGTGACATCTTGGGCATTTTTGCCAAAGAAAGTCATAGCCGCTTCTTCTGTCCCATAAATACTTCCGCCATAAGGCGCTTCATTCAAGTAAATATTAAGGATTTCATCTTTTGACATTAATTTCTCAAGCCTAAGAGATAATACTGCCTCCTTTAGTTTTCTTGATATTTTTTTCTCTCTTGATAGAAGAGTATTTTTAATTACCTGTTGAGTGATAGTTGAACCACCTTGGACACCTTTTCCTTTTAATGGTTGTATAAAAACTGCTCGAAATATTGCGGTTGGACGAATACCGGAATGTTGGTAGAATTCAGCATCTTCAATAGCCACAGTGGCATTTTTTATATGGCGCGAGATTTTTTCAAGTGAGACGACTGTTCGTTGAATATTTTGATGAACATCGTAGAGTAATACCTTTCCTGTTTTGTCATATATTTTAGTTGATTGAATTATTTTTCTCTGTTCAAATGAACCGAAATCGGGCATTTGAAGCGTGTTTGCCCATAAGAGAAAAATTCCTCCGCCTGTAAATAAAATTATAAAAGAGGCTGCAATTAACCCCTTAATAGAAATAAAGCCCTTATCCTTCATTATTTTTTTATGTAACATTGTTAAGTATTGTAGATATAAAAAGAATGTTTGTCTATAGAACAAAAATACTATACGAAAAATGCGATAATATGCTATTGTTTAATAATAATGCTGATAAATACAGATAAACAAAAAATTAATGAAGTTTTAACTCGCGGTGTTGAAGAGGTGATTGATTTTAATCATCTTAAGGAAAGAATGGAAAAAGGAGAAATGCTCCGGGTTAAATTTGGAATTGACCCCACGGGTCCCAAAATTCATTTAGGACGAGCGGTGCCACTTCGTAAATTACGAGCTTTTCAGGATTTAGGGCATCAGATTGTCTTGATTGTCGGTGACTTTACCGCCAGGATAGGAGACCCTTCTGATAAGCTAGAGAAGAGGCCTATGCTCACCAAGGAAGATATAGAAAAGAATATGAAGGATTATATTGTTCAGCTTGGCAAAATCCTTGATATGGGAAAAGTTGAAGTTCATTATAATAGCGAATTTCTTTCAAAGCTTAACCTTGAAGAAATTGCAGAGTTGGCAGAGAGTTTCTCTGTGGGTCAGATGCTTGCTCGAAGGAACTTTAAAGACAGGTTTGAAAAAGGCGAAGAGATAAGCGTCCGCGAGTTCTTGTATCCGCTTATGCAAGGGTACGACTCTCTTGTTGTAAATACCGACTTGGAGATTGGCGGATTTGACCAACTTTTTAATTTAAAGGCCGGACGTATAGTGCAAAGACATTATGGCAAACCCGAGCAAGATATTCTAATCACAAAAATGATAGAAGGCACAGACGGAAGAAAGATGTCTACTAGTTGGGGTAATGTTATTAATATTATTGACGAGCCAAATGAAATATTCGGCAAATTGATGTCTATAAGCGATGAATTGATCGCAAAATATCTTCTTCTTGCCACAGATATGCCGGAAGGCGAAATAATTGATATTGGCGGAAAAATGGAAAAAGGAGAGCTTAATCCCCGCGACGCAAAAATGGAATTGGCAAAAAGAGTAGTAGAGATATATTACGGAAATGTCGAGGCGGAGAGCGCGAAAAATAATTTTATAGAAACTTTTCAGAAGGGCGGTATACCGGAGGATGTTAAAGAGGCGGAAGCTGAGATAGGCGCTAATTTGAATGATGTTTTGCTTGGCGAGGGGCTTGTGTCATCTAAAGCTGATTTTAGAAGATTGATTGAAGGAAATGCTATAGAGATAAATGATGAAAAAATAACAGATGCTCAATATAAAATTAAAAAAGATTGTTTGGTGAGAGTCGGGAAATACCGTTTTCTTAAAATAAAAATTAAGTAATTTTTATAAAAAATAATCCGTCCGCCAGCTGGCGGACGGATTATTTTTATGATTACTCTTCGTCTTCCACCTCTTCATTTTCATCGTCATCATTATCTCCCATTGGCATATCCTCTTCCTCTTCTTCTAGTTCATCGTCGGAGAAATCATCGTTCATTGTTGTATCGTTGAACATATTTTTATTTAAAACTTTTAATTAAATCGCTTTAAACGACCTAGTCAGGCTTAGATATAAGGCTGAACATACCAGTTTTATCAGAAGTTAAAAATTTTTGCAAGTGTTTTAAAATGAAATGTGAATAACCTGTGGATAAAATATTCAGTAGAAAATTTAATGCTAAAAAGTCTTATTTTAATTTACTTTTTGAATGGAGGAGTGGATAGATGGGTTGTCTGCTGGTAGACAGGTCTGCAGGCAGGCAGGCTGAGCAAGTTAAAGCGCAGGCGATGGCGTCTGTTTCATCGTCTGCCATTTCTTTATCTTTAAGTTTAAGGATTGTTTTTACCATATGCTCTACTTGCCTTTTTTCCGCTTTGCCATAGCCGACAACAGCCGTCTTTATTTCAAGCGGGGTAAATTCGCGTAATTCAGATTTATAAAGCATAACCAGGTAGATTATTAATCCTCGTACCTCAGAGACGCGCATAGCGGTTTTTTGATTAGTGGTAAAAAAAAGCTTTTCTATGGCTGTAATATCCGGCTTCCATTTCTTGATTATTTTTTCCAGCTCTTTGCCGATTATGAATAGCCTTTCGTTGAAAGGAATTTTAGCGGAAGTCTTAATACAATCGGAGAAAAGCAGTTCTTCTCTGCCTTTTTTCTTTTCAAGGATTGCTATTCCCAGCCTTTCGTATCCCGGGTCAATACCTAAGATGATCATGATTTTATATTAACATATTTAATCATTCAACTAATTAAAATTATGCTTGAGAGTATCATATTAGGTAGGGTAGAGCCAGGAATTTAATGGTATACTTAATTATATATGAAGAAGCGTCTTTTTGTATCAATTTCACTTCCTCTAGAATGGCAAGATGCATTCGCAGATTATTGCAAGCAATTCCAAGCGCACGATATGGGGTGGACGCCTAAAGAAAATATTCACATTACCGCGTGTTTTTTGGGGGAGGTGGAAGAAAAGCATATTGGTGATATAAAAGAGAAACTTAAAAGTTTGTGCGCGCACACTGAACCATTTTCTCTTTTATTTGAAAAAGTAGATTTTGCTCCACCGAATATGTCTCCGCGTATGGTATGGGCGGAGTTTTCTCAGAGTGATGCATATCGGCAGTTTGTAGAAGAAATGCAAAAAGAGCTGAGGAGTTTTTTAAGCGTAGAGCCTCATGAGGAAATAATTCCGCACGCAACATTAGCGCGTTTTAAAAACCCTGCTTTAGTAAAAGAAATTGATCTCTCAAAATCGTTGCCCGAACTCACTTCATTTGATGTTCGTTTCGTTGATCTAGTGGAATCGCGCTTTGATTCTGCCGGTGTGAGATACGAAACACTTGAAACTTTTCCATTATCAAAAAAAATAAAGATGTATCAGATACTTTCTCATACCGCAGATGTGCGGTTGAAAGCGGAAGGCTCAACGATTGAGGAGTTGTTTTGCGCCGCGCTTCGCGGAATGGCGGAAATACAAAATGCAAAAAGAACTCGTCAGCCGGCGGATGAAAACGAAAAAGTAAAGAAAGAAATACACATAACATCGCCTGATCAAACTGCATTACTAATCGATTTTCTTTCCGAGGTGCTTGCGCAAAGCCAAATTGAGAAAACAGTCTTTGATGAAGTTATAGTTAAAAAACTTTCTGGCACAGAGCTTAAAGCTGAGGTTACGGGCGAACGCGTGGAAGGGTTTGGCGAAGACATCAAAGCCGTCACCTATCACGGTGCAGAGATCATACAAAATGACGCAGGCAATTATGAAGTAACTATTCTTTTTGATATATGAAAAAAGAAGATTTGGTAAAGATTAGCGATTATATTTGGGAGATACCCAAAAGCTATCGGCACGATATGCGGGTGCCGGCGCGCGTATTTATTTCGGAGAAAATGATGGGGAAACTGCTTGAGGAAAAGGCGCTTGAGCAGGTGGTAAATGTGGCAACTCTTCCCGGTATACAGAAATATTCACTCGCGATGCCTGATATTCATTGGGGATATGGGTTTGCGGTGGGCGGGGTGGCGGCAGTGGATGCGGAGCATGGCGTAATCTCGCCAGGAGGAATCGGGTTTGATATTAATTGCGGCGTAAGGCTTTTGAAAACGGATGTTCACTATGGTGACATACAAGATAAAATTCCCGTGCTTTTAAATGCCTTGTACAAAGAAGTGCCTTCGGGCGTAGGGAAGGGTGGGCAGATGATACTTTCAGAAAAAGAGCTGGATGAGGTGCTTCTTTATGGCTCGGAAAAGATGGTGGCGGATGGTTATGGCGCGAAAGATGATCTTTTGCATTGCGAATCGGGCGGACGCTTGGGAGAGGCTGATGCATCAAAAGTGTCAAAGACCGCAAAAGCGCGCGGGCGCGACCAGCTTGGCACCATTGGCGCAGGGAATCATTTCGTGGAAGTGGATCGTGTTGATGAAATATATGATGAGAAAACGGCAAAAGAATTCGGCCTATTTAAAGATCAGATAGTCATACTCATTCATTGCGGGAGCCGCGGATTGGGGCATCAGATTGCGACAGATTATATTCGGGTGATGCTTCGTGCGATGCCGAAGTATGGTATTTCATTGCCAGACAGACAGCTTGCCGCGTGCCCGTTTATGTCGCCCGAAGGGCAGGATTATTACAAGGCGATGGCAGCAGGGGCAAATTTTGCGTGGGCGAATCGCCAGCGCATTACTTGGGAAGTGCGAAAGGCGTGGGATTATGCGATAGGAAGAGGGGATGCATTGGAGTTGTTGTATGATGTGGCGCATAATATCGCAAAAGTGGAAGAGTATGATGGAAAAAAGTTACTGGTGCATCGAAAAGGAGCGACACGGGCATTTCCCGGCCAGCCAGTGATTATCCCAGGGTCCATGGGGACGCATTCATTTGTGATGGTTGGACAGAAAGAATCGCTTGAGCAAAGTTTCGGTACCACGGCGCACGGCGCTGGGCGCATGATGTCTCGTACGCAGGCGAAGCATGAGATACGTGGCGCGGCACTGAGAGAAAAGTTGGAAGCAAAAGGTATTGCCGTGCGCGCCGGTTCTATTTCCGGTCTTTCAGAAGAAGCGCCGGAAGCATACAAAGATATTGAAGACGTAGTGGACGTTGTAGATCACACCGGTATCGCGCGCAAGGTTGCTCGACTTCGCCCTGTAGCGGTAATGAAGGGATAATAAAAACTTAAAATTATTTTTTTAGATATAAACTGATTTTTAATTAACTGGAAAAATTAGCGAAAATGATGAATAATAAAAATAATTTTATGATAAAGATTATTACTCATAATGGGAAGTTTCATTCAGACGATGTATTTGCCGTGGCGACTCTTGGGCTTGTTCTTGGTGACGAGCCTTTTGAAGTGTTAAGGACGAGGGATCTTGAGATTATTAAGAGCGGGGATTATGTACTTGATATCGGCGGGGAATATGATGAGGGGAACAATAAATTTGACCATCATCAGATCGGCGGAGCCGGCGAGAGAGAGAACGGCATCCCTTACGCTTCTTTCGGCTTAGTCTGGAAGAAGTTTGGAGCTGGTTTATGCGGTTCACCCGAAGTGGCTAGTCATATAGATGAGAATTTGGCACAAGTAGTGGACGCGGAGGATAACGGCGTGGATTTGGTGAAAGAATATGTTTTCCCTGATGTGTATGGCTATACAATTACCGGCGTGGTAAATATGTTTAGGCCGACATTGAAGGAGAAGGATATAAGTTTCGATGAGAAGTTTCTTGAGGCGGTCTCTCTGGCGCGCCAGATAATAGAAAGAGAGATAAAGATAACTCAAGATCAAGTAGAATCAGAAATTAAAATAAAAGAGGCTTATAATATGTCCGAGGACAAACAGCTCGTCGTGTTTAACGAGGACGGAGATTACGGCAGAGAGAATGTCGTCCGCGTCCTGCTTGAATACCCGGAACCTCTATACGCTGTGCTCTACAGAAGTGATGTTTCAAATTGGCAAGTGGTGGCCATAAACAAAGACAAGAAGACATTTGAGACAAGGAAACCCATTCCCGATAAGTGGAGAGGTTTGCGGGGTGAAGAGTTGGCAGAGGCGACAGGTGTGCCCGACGCTATCTTCTGCCACCGAGGCGGCTTCATGTGCGTATCTGGCTCAAAAGAAGGGGCCATCAAATTTGCAAAACTTGCCATGAAGTAAAACTACGGACATGCGACGTCCGTAGTCTCATGACTGAGGATTATAAAATTTAAGCTAATTTGATATTATAAAAATATGAAAAATAACGCAGTGCGATAAGAAAATGACGCCGGCGGAGATCATCGCGGGGTTCAATAATGACCCCAATGATTTCACGACGCAATGTCCGAAGTGCGAGTGTCGTTTTGTCAAAAGTAGATAACCGTTGATTTTTGGTAAGAAAAATATTAGACTCTAAATTAGATTAATATCGTCTTTAAAACTGGTAATAAGTTTTAAATTAAAAATAGAAAATTTAAATAAAGGAGGCGGGCTATGGAAGAAGATGTTATGAAAGAGAGAGCTTATGAGCGTTGCGACTGGGCTAGAGCTACGATGTGCGGAGCTTGGGTAAGCGGTATTTTCTTCATCTTCTACTACCTGGTTCTTTTGCTCTCCAATGACAGTAAGGTGGCGCTGGAGAGCGCACTCTTCGTCTCGGCTGAAGTTTTCGTGTCTATGTTTATTGTCGTTAGATTAATAATCTGGATTGATCTTAAGATGGGATTCTGAAAAAGAAAGGTTGTAAACAACAACGGGTGTGGTAGAAATTCTACCACACCCGTTTTTTTGTATTCCGTTTTTACTACCCTATCCTTTTTACTCGGCGTTGGTATAGACGTTTTGCACTGAGTCATTGTCTTCCAGTTCTTCAATTAGTTTTTCAAGTTTGGCCCCGTCTTCTTCTCCTATAGGCGTTATTTGCTTTGGTTCCCAGCCTTCGTGAGTCTTCTCAAAGGCCCAAGTGGCACTCCCTTGTCCGGCAAGTGAAAGTCCGTTCTTGGATAGAATATGTTTTATCTCTGCCGCCGAGCGGTTCTTATTGTCAGTGATCCCCTCTATGATAAGGGCTACTCCTCCTGGACCGTAAGCTTCATACAGCACTTCCTCAAGGTTGCCGGCATCAGCACCAGCTCCCTTTTTGATAGCTTTTTCTATATTTGTTATTGGCATATTTTCTTTCTTCGCTCTTTCTACTACGGCGCGGAGCGATGGAGAATTTTCATCGCCTTTCGCTTTCTTGGACTCAATAGTTATTAATTGGGAAAACTTCGAAAAGACTTTGCTTTTTTGCGCGTCTGTAACCGCTTTTTTATTTTTTATTTTTGACCATTTATTATGTCCTGACATACCAATTTTATTTACAAAATTGAGCCTGCCTGCCGGTAGGCAGGTATCCGCCTTAGGCGGACGGCTCTATTATTCGCTAAAATTAAAATTTAAAAATCAAAACGCAAAATTTAATAATTTACCCCTGGTAAACTATTTTAAACTTTACTTTGTCATTTTGCAATTTGATATTTACATTTTGCATTAAATTGCCAATTATCACAATAATTTCTGTTGTTCATCTTCCGGTAGTTTTATCCCTAAATGCAGATATGCATGAGGCGTCGCTACTCTTCCTCTTGATGTTCGCTCTAAGAAGCCGAGCTGTATAAGATATGGCTCATATACATCTTCAATTGTCGCTTCTTCTTCTGATATGGCGCTCGCAATTGTGTTAAGCCCCACGGGCCCTCCGGCGAATTTGGTGATGATTGTCTCAAGGAGCTCCCTGTCTGCTTGTGATAACCCGACATCATCTATTTCAAGAAGTGATAATGCTTCTTTTACACATTCCATATTTAGAGATTTTCTATTTACTTGAGCGAAGTCCCGGCATCGTTTTAGGAAATGATTAGCTGCCCTGGGGGTAGATCTGCTTCTTTTTGCTATCTCAATAGCCGCTTCATCTTCTATCTCTACATCAAGGATCTTGGCTGAGCGTTGGATAATTTTTTTAATTTCATCAGTAGAATAAAAATCAAGACGGAATGTTCCACCGGAGAATCTTGAGCGAAGAGGAGAAGAGAGGAGCGCTATCCTTGTGGTAGCGGCAATAAGGGTGAAAGGAGGGAGCTCCAGTTGGATTGTGCGAGCCGATGGCCCTTTGCCTATTATTATATCAAGCGAGCCGTTTTCCATCGCAGAGTAGAGCACTTCTTCAATAAGTTTATTCAAGCGATGTACCTCGTCTATGAAGAGAACATCCCCGGGGGAAAGGTTTGTGAGTATTGATGCCAGATCACCAACCCTCTCAATGGCAGGTCCGGAAGTTATCTTGATTTGCGCTTCCAGCTCTTTGGCTACTAAATTAGCGATAGTTGTTTTGCCTAGCCCGGCAGGACCATAGAAAAGCAAATGTTCCGGCGGATGATTCCTTTCTTTGGCGGCCGTGATAAGTATTTTAAGATTATTTTTTATTCTTTCTTGTCCTATATAATCATGCCACTTCTGAGGCCTTAATGTTGCGTCAAGAAATTTATCGTTATTTATTTGTCTTTCTTCTTGATTTGACATACGTGAGTTGTTGCATTAATAGTTTGGTATAAAAAGTTATTATATCAATTATTCAAATAAATCATCATAACTGGAAGTTAACCCCCAGTTTGTAAAACTTAAATCATTGCCTGTTTCATATCTATTGTTGGATAGCCCGCCGTCTTTTTGCATTTTTCCAGAATCATACAATATTGACATGATTTTATATTTTTGCCCATCCGGGCTATAAATATAGCACGCTTTTTTATTAGGGTTTGACGGCGATTCTCCAAATATATACATAATCTGCTGTTGAGTAAAGTATCCTTTGTTTTGCAGTTCATTGAAAAAATTTGAAGGATCGCTTTCGGAGCAATCAACGCATCTTTCAGAATTGCAATTAGGCGCAACGGGAAGCGTGTCGTATGTGCTATAGTCTTGATAGTATAGTTCTAACGCTTTCGTAACTTCTTGTATAACCCTTATTTCATTAGCATCGCTGGCGCTTCTTCTGGCGCTAAGAGTGAAAGCAAAGATAGCAGAGCTTAATATTCCTATAATGGCAATTACTGCCAATAATTCTATAAGAGTAAAGCCTCTTTCGGCAGTATTTTTATTAGTTTGGTGTACATTTTGCTTACTTGACATAATAATAGTTATGTGCTAGGTTATATATAGGTTCATGAATTTTATCGGGGTTAATTGTATTTTACCATATTTTGCTGATATATAATATAATTCAATGTTTAATTTCCTTTATTGGCGATTAAGCTTTAATATTGAGAACTGAATAAGAAACCACTTAAATTTTCAGGCAAAAGCTTTGCGCTTTATCGGGTTTTGTTTAAAGGGTACTTTGGCTCCCCGCCTTGGCGGGGCAAGCTGGGGGATTACTAAAAATAAAACCTAAACTTTTGACGAATGTTGGAAGTTCCAGCCTGAAAATTTAAGTGGTTTCTTATTTACCTCGCCAAGGCGGGGTTTACCGTTTCTTGGCGGGGTAACTCCGCATTAATATTCAAGCTCAATAACTCTGCCAAGTTCATCAAGCGATGTCTCTCCGTTTAGGACTTTAAGTATTCCATCTTGAGACATCGTCATTATTTTTTGTTTTTTAGTTTCTTCTCTTATGTCCGATTCGGTTGGATTTTTTAAAATAAGCCTCTCTACATCATCGTCTACCAGTATAGCCTCAAAGATGCCGATTCTCCCTTTATATCCGGTATTACTGCATTTATCGCAGTTTCCCGCTTTATAAATTTCTATATTTTCCATGTTTGGTTCTTCCGTGCTTTCCGGTAAAGATTCAATAATTTTCAATATTAAGGACATTTCTTCTTTAGTAGGAACGGTTTTCATTTTGCAAGAATCACAAAGTTTCCTGACTAGTCTTTGCGCAAGAGAAGCGTTCAAGGCAGGAGCGATAGTGTTCGGATTTACGCCAAGATCTATAAGTCGCGGTATTGTGCCGGCGGCGTTATTAGTGTGGAGGGTTGAAAGGACGAGGTGTCCAGTAAGCGCCGCATTTATCGCGATTTTTGCCGTCTCCAAGTCTCTTATTTCACCGACCATTATCACATCAGGGTCTTGTCTTAAGATTGCTCTTAGTCCGTTTGCGAAGTCGTACCCTTTTTTTGCGTCAGTTTGAGTTTGGGTTATACCCGGGAGGTGGTATTCAATAGGGTCTTCAAGTGTGATTATTTTTATCTCGGGGGTTTTAATCTTTTTTAAAACAGCATAGAGCGTGGTCGTTTTTCCTGACCCTGTCGGTCCGGTCGTTAATATCATGCCGTTTGGCTTTTTAATTTCTTTGGAAAGTATTTCAAAGAGCCTTTTTTCTATGCCAAGCTCTTCAAAAGTTACGCTGATAGAATCAGGATTTAATATTCTCATTACAACGGATTCGCCATAAGCGCCGGGCACTGTTGAAGTTCTTATTTCAATATCAGTATCTTTTATATGGATAGAAAATCGGCCGTCTTGAGCCCTGTCTTTTATATTGAGTTTTAGCCCGGAGACAAGTTTTATTCTTGAGAGAATAAGCTGGTATATTTTATGTTCAAAGAACACGATATCATGGAGTACTCCATCAAGACGAAATCTTAACCTTATATTTTCTTCTTCCGGTTCAATGTGTACGTCAGAGGCTCCTATCTTTATCCCTCCGGCTAATATAACTTCTAGAATTTCAGAAACTTGATGGGCTTTTTTTGTTTCTATTATTTCAATGATAGTTTTTTTAAATGAAGTTATGTTATCGGTTTTTTCCATTAATTCTTCAAGCTTATTGCCTGAGATATCAATAGCTCCGATTGTTACTTCTGTAAATTTCGGCACTTCTTTATAACGACCCCAAGCCTTCTCAAGACTGTTTTTAGAGACCATAAATACAGTCAAGATATAACCTTTATCTTCAAGGCTTTTTAATATTTCTTTTGTTTTGTCAGGATTCGGGCTTTGAATGGCCGCTTGGAGCTTTTTACCTACGCTTTGAAATACGGCCATATTAGCTTCGCGAGACTCTTTTTCAGGGATAATCTTAAGTGAATCAAGGTCTATAGTTACGGTTGAAAGGTCAAGATAAGGGAGATTATATTTCCCCGCTAAAAGTTTGGTTAAATCTTCTTCTTCTTTATCCCTCCATTTATTAAGTTTTTCTTCGTTGTCGTCACTGGGTAAAGTCATTGTTATATATGATAGCTTAATTACAGATTTGCTTCAACGCCTGCCTGCCGGCAGGCAGGGCTAAACGGCTCACTCCTCTTGAGGAGTGAGCCGTTTAAGGGATTATTGGATTACTTCTTTTATAGCCTTTCTTATCTCCAGCTCCGCTTCAGAGAAATTTGTATAAGGTCCGGCGATTAAATAATTGTCTTTAGAAGAAAAATTTGATTTTTCTTTCATTTTTTCAAATATATCATCTCGGCTGTTTGGTTTTATGATGCACCATATGCCATTTTTATCTTGCCAGAATATTATAGCAATAGGTTGAGGAGGGATATTTCTTATGATTTCTTCCAATATATGATTGAAAAAATTGGCTGATTTTGATTCTGCTTTAGATTTTCTAATATCTTCAAGCGACACAAAAGACCAAGAGCTTAAAAATAATTTATTTTCTCTTGTTCTTGCAAGCGCTCGGCCTAAGACTTGGGCAAACTGATTGCTTCTTTCTTTATTTTGGGTCAGAAGGGCAATTGGCGCGTTAAAGATTAGATCGCTCGGATTAATTTTATTTTTTTTAGAGACTATGGTTATAGAAAAATTATCGTCATTTTCATCATAAGAAAGTTCTGAGATTTCATGCATTTTTTTCGGAATTTTGATGGTCAGTTTATTTTCATCTTTCTTTTTCATTCTTTATTCGTATCATTTTATCGGTAGCTAAACAAGGTTGACAGTGGAGAGAGTGAGTGTTAGTCAGAGAGATTTTTCTCGTCTAAAATGTTAAAATAGAGGAAATGAAAAAAATAACAACTAATCTTAAGGAGACGCAATCGCTTGCTAGTGACTTGGCAAAAGAGATTATGAAAGAGTCCGGCGATAAGGCAAAAGTGATTGGACTTATAGGTGACTTGGGTGCCGGTAAGACAACCTTTACTCAGGCTTTTGCCGAGACTCTTGGGGTGAAGGAGAAAGTTTCCAGCCCCACTTTTGTAATAGAGAAGATTTATAAAATTCCCAAACTACGGAAGTGCGACGTCCGTAGAAAACAATTTGAACATCTTATCCACATTGACGCTTATAGAATTGAGGATAACCGAGAGATTATTCATTTGGGTTGGAAAGAGATAATAGATAATCCGAAAAATATAATCCTAGTGGAATGGGCGGATAAGGTGGAGGAGATATTGCCGAAAGATACTCAAAAAATATTTTTTAAATTTATTGATGAGAATACCAGGGAAATTAAAATGTAATAAAAATATTTACCAATGTCAACCTGCCACGTTGACATGGATGCATGATTAACTGTTGTTTATTTTCTTTTTATATTTAATATGCCTTGCGCTGCCATAAATAAATAATACTATTCCAAATAATACTGAAGCCACGGCCAATATTATAAAATATATTGAAGGAACGAATTTGATTAGAAACGCTCCTGAAACTAAAAATGCAAGTGATGTTCTCCAGTATGCTAAGAGTGTTCTTTCGTTTGCAAGATGAGTCCTTTCTTCTGCCAAGTCGTCTCTTGTTGTTGCCTGTTCTTCCATGTTTTTATTTTACCATTTTCAAAAGTTTAGTATTTTTTCTTGTTCCATATGTATAAAGTATATCAAAAATAAAGAGAATCGACAATTTTCAAGTTGAATCCATTTTTCGGATAATATGCTGATTATATAATATAATATATAATAGTTAAAAGCTAATTATGAAAAATTCAGACAAAAAAGATAAGAAAACTCTGGTACTATTGGACGCCCACGCCATCCTTCACAGGGCATACCACGCCTTGCCTGACTTTAAGTCTCAGGTGACGGGCGAGCCGACGGGCGCCTTGTATGGAGTAGCGGCTTTTGTCATAAAAGTTATCCGAGAGCTTAAACCCGACTACATTGCTGCCTGTTACGATCTACCGGAGCCGACTTTCCGTCATATCGCTTATGATGAATATAAGGGAAAAAGACCGAAGATGGACAGCGAGCTTGCCGGGCAGATAGATAGGTCTCGTGACTTGATGAAAGCTTTCGATATCCCTATTTATGAGAAACCGGGATTTGAAGCGGATGATATTTTGGGGACGATTGTTGAGAAACTTAAAGATAAGGATGATATAAAAATATTTATTGCTTCGGGCGATATGGATACGATGCAGTTGGTCAAAAATGGCGATGTGGTCGTCTACACTCTCAAGAAGGGGATAAACGATACGATGATTTACGATCAGAAGGCGGTTAAAGAACGCTTTGGTTTTCTGCCAATATTCTTGCCAGATTTTAAAGGGCTCTCCGGAGACCCGTCTGATAATATAATAGGCGTGCCTGGTATTGGAGCTAAGACAGCGTCAGCTCTTATAGAAAATTTTGGCAAGATTGAAAATATTTATAAAAAATTAAAAACAAAAAAAGGAGAGGAAGAATTCATAGAGAAAGGATTTAAACCAAGGATTATAAACTTGTTAAAGGAACATGAAGAAGATGCTCTTTTTTCTAAAGAGCTTGCGACGATAAGAAAAGATGCGCCAATAGAGTTTTCTTTAAAAGAGGCTGAGTTTAAGGATATTTCTCAAGATGAAGAAAGGAAAAAAGAGGTGAAAGATATTTTTGCCAACCTTGGGTTTAATAGTCTAATGACCCGACTCAATGGAGTGGTAGATAACAATAATGAAATTGCTTTGAATAACCCTGATAACGTTAAGAAAAATGAAGAAAAAGCAGTATCTCTCAAGGAGAGTATTTTAAAGAAGACTGAAGAGATGTATAAAGGGGGAGTTTTTTCAAAAGAGGTTTATGAGATAGAGAGCCGTCTGATGCCGGTAGTCTTGGAAATGGAGAAAAATGGAGTACTCCTTGATATCGATTTTTTAAAGAAGCTCTCTGTCGAATATCATAAAAAGGAGGAAAAAATGGAAGAGAAGATATGGAAACTGGCGGGAAAGGAATTCAATATAGATTCACCCAAACAGCTTTCAGATATTTTGTTTGTTACACTCGGTATTAGTAGTAAAAAAATTAAAAAGACACCCGGGGGGGTGCTTTCCACTAAGGCTTCTGAGCTTGAGAAACTTAGGGGTGAATTTCCTATCATAGATGATATTCTTTCTTATCGTGAAATAAGAAAGCTTCTTACGACTTATGTTGATAGTTTGCCGAAGTTGGTGGAGAGTGACGGTCGTCTTCATGCCAGGTTTGACCAGCTTGGCACTGCGACAGGGCGCTTTGCTTCAAGTGAGCCGAATTTGCAGAATATTCCTGTTAAGAGCGAGCTTGGTAGAAACATAAGAAAGGCTTTTATCGCGCCTAAAGGCGCTAAGTTTGTCGCTTTTGATTATTCTCAGATAGAGCTTAGAGTGCTTGCCATCTTGAGCGAAGACAGAGAGCTGATGAGTGTTTTTAAAAATGGCGGAGATATCCATGCTTCTGTTGCGGCGCATGTTTTTAAGGTTGAGCCGAAAGATGTGGATCGCGAGATGAGGAGAAAGGCTAAAGTCATAAATTTCGGCATTATCTATGGTATGGGAATTAACGCTTTGCGCGCCAATCTTGATTGTCCAAGAAAAGAAGCGCAGGAATTTTATGATAAATATTTTGAAAGTTTTCCGCGAGTAGCCGAGTATTTGAAAGAGCAGAAAGATAAAGCTTATAAGCTCGGATTTACGGAAACATTATTTGGCAGGAAGAGGTATTTCCCGGAAATAAGCTCGCGTATTCCTTTCATTCAGAAAGAAGCGGAGCGTCAGGCTACTAATCATCCTATCCAAGGGACGGCGGCTGATATTATAAAAATAGCAATGGTTAAGGTAAGAGAGGCGCTTTTAAAAAAGGGTTTATCAAAGAGGGCGCGTTTAATTCTCCAGATTCATGATGAACTTGTTTTTGAAGTAGACGAGAGCGCTGTTAATCAAGCAATAAAAATAATCAAAGAAGAAATGGAGGGGGCGATAGGAGAAAAATCAAAAGGCGTTCCGATTTTGACAGATATTAAAATCGGGAATAATTGGGACGAGATGGAAAAAGAATAATATATGATCTATTTAATTCACGGTAAAGATACTTATAGAAGCAGGCGCAAACTTGGTGAAATTATTTCCAGTTTTAAGAGTAAGGGATCTAATTTTGCTTTTTTCAGTATTGAGGAAGGTGATTTTTCCGCTCTTTTGATGGAGGAGCTTTTAAGGTCGCAATCGCTGTTTGAAAAGAAAAATGTGGTTGTTCTTAACCGTATTTTGGAAGAGGCGATAGCTCGTGATTTTATTATGGAAAAAATAAAAGAGATATCGGCATCGCCTAATATTTTTCTTTTTTGGGAAGAAGAGATTAGTAAAAGTATTTTAGATAAAATTTCTGATTTTATCGGCAAGGCGCAGGAATTCAAATTGCTTGAAAAGCAGAAATTAAAAGATTTCTTAAAAGGAGAATTGAAGAAAATAAATATGAAAATTGATATATCAGTGGAATTTGAAATTCTTGAAAAATACGGTTCTGATTTGTGGGGCATAAAGAGTGAAATTGAAAAGCTTGCTTTGTTAAACCAAAGCGATACCCAAGATAAGTTTAAAGGGTCAGTGTCCGGGTGGGGTGAGATAAATATCTTTCACCTGACAGACGCCTTTGGTAGTAAAGATAAAAGACGCGCATGGGTTCTCTACCAGAAAGCGCTTCTCTCCGGACTTCCGGCTGAAGAAGTATTTTGGAAACTCTCTTGGCAGGTGAAAAATATTTTACTAGTGAAGAGAATGTCTGAAGAATTAAAAAAAAGCGCAGAAGAAATTATAAAAGAAAGTAAAATCAATCCTTTTGTTGTAAAAAACTGCCTGAGCTTTGCAAAAAATTTCGAGACAGATAAATTAAATGATTTGTATTTAGAGCTTGTTGATATTTATAATAGTGTAAGGAAGGGAAAGACGGAGTTTGACATAAGTGTTGAAAAGTTTCTGCTTTCGTATTAGGCTTTAAATATAATGCAAAAACCTAAAATCTTAATTTTTTCTATCGCTTACTCGCCTTTTTGGGGAGGGGCGGAGATTGCCGTCAAAGAGATAACAGAAAGACTGTCTAGTGATTTTGAGTTTGATATGATCACTCTCGCCTTAGAAAAAGGGCTCCAGAAGAAAGAGAAGATAAGTGCTATAAATATGTATCGTATCGGTGGGGGGAAATTGCTTTTTCCTATCATGGCGTTTTTAAAAGCGAGAAAGCTGAATAAAGAAAGAGACTATAATATCGTCTGGTCAATCATGGCAAATCGAGCCGGTTTTGCGGCGCTATTTTTTAAACTTTTCTCCACTCCAAAGAAGCCCGAAGATCCACCTGTAAAATTTTTACTTACTTTGCAAGAAGGCGATGAGCTTAATTACCCAAAGAAGCGGGCCGGTATCTTTTGGATTTTTATCTCCCCTTTCTTTAAAATGATTTTTAAGAAAGCGGATTTTATCCAGGCGATAAGTTCGTTTTTGGCAGAATGGGGTATAAGTATAAGAAAATCTCCTGACAATGTAGCAGTTGTGCCAAACGGGGTCGACCTAGATAAATTTAAAATTGATTTATTTAATAAAAGAGAAGTGCGAAAAAGTTTTAATCTTAAGTTAGACGATAATGTTATTGTCACTACTTCGCGCCTGGTTCCTAAAAATGGAATAGTAGATTTGGTGGAGTCAATTCACCTTTTTATTGATAAATATAATATACCAGTTAAACTCCTAATTCTTGGCGAAGGAGAAGAAAGGGCGAAAATCGAATCTTTGATAAAAAAATACAAACTAGAGAAATACGTATTTCTCTTAGGTTTTATCCCACAAGATAAAATTTATGATTATCTCTATGCTTCAGATATTTTTATCAGGCCGTCTTTAACAGAGGGGTTGGGTAATTCGTTTCTAGAGGCGATGGCAGCCGGTCTTCCGGTTATAGGGACACCTGTCGGCGGGATACCGGATTTTCTTGAAGACGGCGTTACTGGTCTTTTCTGCAAACCTAGAGATCCGGAGAATATTGCAGACGCTATATATAAACTTTTAAGTGATGCGAGTTTAAAACAAAAAATTGCCCAGAACGGGCAATCTCTTGTTTTTGAAAATTATGGTTGGGGTACAGTCTCAGGAGAAATGAAAACTATCTTTAAGCGATTGATTTAAGTAACTTGATGATACCGGACTTTTTTCTAGAAGCGGTATTCTTCTTTATGATTCCTCTTTTTGCGGCTTTATCAATTGCTTTATAGGCCATAGACACAAGTTTAGAAGCCTCATCTTTTTTCTTTTCTGATACAAGCTTTTTAAAATTTTTGATGGCATCCTTCATTTCACCCATTCTTTTGATGTTGAATAGTCTCTTTTTTTCTGAGACGCGGATTGCTTTTTTCGCTCCTCTTGTGATTGGCATAAAATTAAATATAGCATACTCGCTTTAAAATGCAACATCTCAATAAATATATGGATGCCGGACATCTATATATTTTAAAAAGTGATAAAAAGTGCAATTTTTCCGAAAATAAATTAAAATGAAGACAATGATTTCCCACATAACCGGAAAAATTATCTTAAAAGGTGAAAAATTTGCAGTTTTAGATGTAAGCGGTGTTGGTTACCATGTATATACCACACTTGATACTTTAAGAAGGCTTCCTAAGGATAGTAACGAAAATGTGTCTTTCTGGACACATTTATATGTAAGAGAGAACATTATGGAGCTTTACGGGTTTGCCGCTTATCCTGAGCTTAAGTTTTTTGAGATGCTTATAGGGATATCTGGTATTGGTCCGAAAGGGGCGATGGGTGTGCTTTCTGTGGCGCCGATTGATACTTTGCGTCAGGCTATTGCTTCAGGTGATACCACTTATCTTACCAAGGTGTCAGGTATAGGAAAAAAGATTGCCGATAAGATAGTTTTAGAGCTTAAAGATAAACTCGGCGGGTCTATTTATACACCAATCGGCGGTATGCTTAAAGACGATCAAGACGTGATAGATGCCCTTCAATCTTTAGGCTACTCGTTAAATGAATCTCGTGAAGCGTTAAAACAAATTCCGGACGATGTTGCCGGTACTAATAATAGGATAAAAGAAGTTTTAAAAAACTTAGGTTCAAATAAACCCCGTTAGAAATTTCAAAAAATAAATTTTATATGTTTGATATTGATAAATATTTAAGGATTATTCGGAAAATTATCCCGATAAGAATTTTTAAAGCTACTCAGCCGGCTTATCACTTTCTTCTGGCATTTTTTGCAGCTCTTGTTTATAGGTTTCCATCAAGAAAGATTTTTGTTTTAGGTATTACAGGGACAAAAGGCAAGACAAGCACGCTTGAAATTGCAAATGCTATCTTAGAAAAAGCCGGTTATAAGACAGCGCTTTCTTCCACCCTAAGATTTAAAGTGAGAGGTGAGTCAGAGAATAATCTTATGAAGATGACGATGCCCGGCCGTTTTTTTACGCAGAAGTTTTTGCGTAAGGCTGTAAAAGAGAAATGCCAATACGCCTTACTCGAGATTACTTCTGAAGGGGCGAAACAATTTAGACATAAATTCATATCGCTTGATGCGTTGATTTTTACTAATCTCACTAAGGAGCACATAGAGTCGCATGGTTCTTTTGAGGCGTATAGAGACGCTAAACTTAAGATAGCGAAAGCACTCGAGCGTTCTAAGAAGAAGAGAAGGATTATCATAGCAAATAGTGACGACGAAAATGCCAGTCGTTTCTTAAATATTAAAGTGCCTGAGAAGATTAGTTACAGTATTAAAGACGGAGAGCCTTTTACTCTAAAAAAGAACGGCATTGATTTTACGTTTAAAGGAGAAAAAATCTCCACATATTTATCTGGTGGTTTTAACTTATACAACATTTTATCGGCATCTTCCTTCGCGTTTAGCCAGAGTGTCGGTGTAGAAACTATTAAGAAGGCTATTGAAGAATTCAAAGGGACACCCGGTAGAATGGAAGAAGTGGATGAAGGACAAGATTTTACTGTCGTGGTGGATTATGCCCATACTGCGGATTCTTTAGAAAAGGTTTATGAAGTGTTTCAAAATTCTTCCAAGATTTGCGTCCTTGGCTCAACTGGCGGTGGCAGGGATAAATGGAAGAGACCCGAGCTCGGCAGAATCGCGGATAATTATTGCCAGCATATAATCCTTACAAATGAAGATCCGTACGATGAAGATCCTAAGAAAATTGTGGAAGATGTTGCAGTTGGCATCAAGAGGCCAGTTTATGAAATAATAATGGACAGAAGAGAGGCGATAAGAAAGGCTTTAAGTTTAGCCAAGACTGGTGACACGGTTATAATTACAGGAAAAGGCACAGACCCTTATATAATGGGACTAGACGGGACGAAGCTCGAGTGGAGCGACTCAAAAATTACAAGAGAGGAGCTTAAGGTTTTACTGAATAAATAAATCTATTTAGTAAAAATCTCATTAAGTTTTTGACGAGTGATTGGCCCGACAAGCCCAAGTGGCGGTTCTATATTATATTTTCTTTGAAATTCTTTCACGGCTTCGTCTGTGCATTTCCCGAAATTTCCGTTGATTGGACATTCATTTTTGCTGAGCATTTTTGGCGGATAAATTTCGCTTTGCGCCAAAGCAAGTTGAAGCGCAAAAACATCTTTATTGCCTTTTAGCCCTTTGTTTAAGTTGTCATTCCAAGAATAAGAATTGTTTAGAGTATCGTATTGCAGAGTCAGTGGATTATTTTCGCCTTCAAAGAAATTTTTTATCCCTAAGTATGTTTGATAAGCGGCTTCTTCCAAGGCGACCTTTCTTATATTTTCATTTATAAATTGCGATTCATAGATATACCCGTATTCTATGAAAAGAACAGCAGAATCCAAAGAATTATTTGCCCCTATGGCGATAAGCTCTTGGTCTTCTATTATGCTGTTTTGTTCTTTCGGCATATCGCTGACAGGCAGATATTTTTTAAGTTGATCAAAGACCGGTTTTGCTAATGCCATACTTGCTTTGGAATTGGAGAATTGTTTTTCCGGTATGTATATGGCAAAGCCGGAATATTCCCCGCTTTTGTCGTATCGCCTGCCAGGGTAGTCATTGAAATGAATATTGATGACTATATCTATGTCATTTTCATTGGCCCATTTGTTTATGCCATATAATTTTATTATAGTCTTTTCTGAAGCGCTATTGTGTTCAACGGTATTATTTATCTCCACTAACCCAATCTGGACGACCGTGTTCATCATGTTTTTATACTGGCTTATGAATTGGATTATAGAATCTTTATTTTTATTAAAATAATTCGAGAAAATAGAATTGTAACCATATTTATTTCTTACTAAAAATACATCAAACTCTTTTTCTTTTTCAAAAAAGTTTTTTAGATATTCTGCCAGCTCTATATTTAAGTCTGCTTCTTTTATCCCTTTGAATTGTGCCCCAAAGACATCATCATCGTGCCCTGGGACTATAAGTATGTTTAGTTTATCTTTTTCTTTCTCGGCAAGTTTATATGTATCTTTCATTTCTGTCTCGGTAATACTGTCTATGAAGAATACTCCCGCAAGGAAATTCTCTACCGGTCTGATGGAAAGAGCATCGCTCTTTCCGGATAAAATCAAAGCTCCGCTTAAGATAGCGCCGGTAATCAAAAGCAGATAAATTGTATTTTTTATTAGATTCATATGTATTATTATACAGTATATGCCTGAATTACCAGAGGTTCAAACAACAGTTTCCGGACTTAATGAATTTTTACCCGGCCTTAAGATTCGGGGTGTCTGGTCTGACTGGAAAAAAATGATTAAGTTTCCAAAATCTTTTAGTAGTTTTAAGAAAGAATTAATCGGGCATAAGATTATAAAAGTAGAGAGAAGAGGGAAAAATATTTTGATTTATTTATCGGATGATAAAACGCTCCTTATCCATATGAAGATGACCGGCTCGCTTTTTTACGGTGATGGTTTGGGGGTTAAGTTTAACCACCTTGTATTAAATTTATCTAATGGAAAACAATTGACCCTTTCTGATCTTCGTAAATTCGCCAAGGTTTTGATTTGGCCGACAAGCAGATTAGCCGACCTTTCTGATATAAATAAGATAGGCCGTGACGCTCTGGAAAAAGATTTATCATTAAAGAAATTTAAAGATATTCTGAAAAAGAGACCTAACGGGAAGATAAAGCAAATTTTGATGGATCAGGATATCGTTGCCGGCATAGGAAATATCTATTCGGATGAAATTTTGTGGTATTCCGGTATTCACCCCTTGAGAAAAATTTCCAGTATTAAAGAGAATGAATTTAAAAAGATTTATAAAAATATGCGCTTGGTATTGAAAAAAGCGATAAAGCTCGGCGGTGACTCAATGTCTGATTATAGGAATATTTACGGTGAGAAAGGCCACTATCAAGACCACCATAAGGTGTATCATCGAGAAGGGGAGCCGTGCCTGAAGAGGGGATGTAGAGGAATAATAAAAAGGATAAAAATTGGCGGACGCTCGGCTTGTTTCTGCCCCGTTTGCCAGAAATAGATTAAAACCGAAGCCGATACCCGACGTCGATTCTTGATTTTTTGTAAACATCTGTAAACATAAAACTCAGTTTAGGTCATGTATATATTTTGTAACGACCGCTTCAAAATATATACATTAGTGTAATATGTATGTGTGTGTGGACATTATCGCAATTTATTGACTTTTGCCAACACTGTCCAACACCGAGTGTTGGACAGTGTTGGATAGTTGGACAGTGTTGAGTTATAGAAATTCGCTTGATTTTGTTTTGACTATATGGCATATTCAATGTGTAATTAGCTCTTTAATAATTGCTTCATTGTGAAGCAGTCGTCCGCCCGAGCGGTTTGGGTAATCTTAAATGCCAGTCGCTTATTTTGATAAATAGGCTAACGGCAAGGAGGCTATCATGGATTGGAAAAGAATTCCTGCGGGAACTTTAAATGCTGCAAGTCAGCGTTTCTGGGGAGCGCTTGGTGATGATGCTGGTGATGTTGCTCGTCTCATTAATCTTGATGAGACGTATCTTACTCTCCTGACTGATTTCGCTAAAAATCAAAGTCTTGGAGGCAAAACACTCTCAAATATTTATCCTCAGTGGGTTCGCGCTCGCGAGATCATGGGGGCGAACTTCTTCGGCGTCGAGGAAGCGATCAGGCACTTCGGGGTCAATCCCTCGAGAGCGCAGATCACCGCCTTGTCCGAGGTGCCATTCACTGAGGAAGTGTTGGAGTCTTGTAAGGACACGCACGTCCTTGTTGCTGTGCTTCCGATGTCGATCCTCAACATTCGTGGCAAGGTCGAGCGTAAGCTCTTCTTCAGTCACGACGACGCCTGGTACAATAAGCAGGCGTTTGCGAAGGACAAGGGCGAGGTCGGCTGGCGCCTGGTTTGCAAGACCCCGGTGCCGGACTCGACTTCGAAGACGTGGGACGAACAGCAGGCCACGCTCGACAAGAACGACGAAACGCCGAAGGCTCAGGTGATGGCCTACACTATCATCGGCCACTACCTCGCCACTGGCGAGCGACTGTTCGAGAACATCTATGTCAGATGTTCGGACCTCGACTCGGACGGTGACCGCGTCAATGTCGGTAGCTTCGATGTCGGGGGTCTGAGCGTCAGCTACTATTGGGACTACAGCCGCTACGGTTACATCGGTGTGTCCTCGGCCCGGAAGTCCTGAGTCTTGATTCCTTGAGAGCTCTGAAAAACATGTTTTTCAGCTCTTGGATCCCTTTCTGCAGCAGGCAGGCTTGAGCCTCTGTGCAAATTTTCCTCTGTTAATTCAGCTGGAACTATTTGCCGGAGGCTCTTTTTATTTGGATTAAAACCGATATCCGAAGTCGGTTGTTTTTGGTTTTTTGTAAACTCAAAACTCAGTTTAGGTCATGTATATATTTTGTAACGACCGCATCAAAATATATACATTTAAAAAGCGCCATAAGTATTTAGGCATTACACTTTTTATTTGCTCACATCAATGTTTCCAAGTATAGTATTTATATGGGAGATGATGCGAAAAAAGATTTAATATTTTTAATTTTGTTTTTGATAGGACTTGGTTTCGTCTGGTATTATACAGGCGGACTAAATAGAGAGACGGCAAAAAGTCCTTTTGTAATACCGCCCGGCTCTATCGGCGGTATCAGTTCAGGTCCTGCCGACGAAAAAGAAGTTATTGGTAGCGGAGCAACGCCTTCAAATGACACTTCTGGTCTTTCGGGTCAGTCGCTTGCAGATCTAATATCATTCGGATCTATATACAAAGCTAAAGAGACTGATCCGGAAAAAGAATATATAGAGATAAAGCTTTCTTCAAAGAGTGTTGATAAAGCACTTCTCTCAGGATTGAGGCTTAGAGGCGCGTATAACTTGGATTTGCCTATTGGAGATGGAGTTTATCTGTATTGGCCCGGTATTGTTAATAATAAAGAACCGATCTTTCTTGAGCCGGGAGGAAAAGCTATTATCACAACAGGTCAGTCTTCTATTGGCTATTCGTTTAGATTAAATAAATGCACCGGTTATCTTGAGCAGTTTCAGAATTTTAGCCCAAGTTTGCCTAAGGACTGCCTTTATCCGCGTGATGAAGATCTACCGTCAGGTCAGGGAGGACTTGATGATAAATGTCTTGATTATATTGATAAGCTTCCTAGATGTGAAATCGTCAAATCTATACCGGCTTATTTATCAAGCCAGTGTCAGGAATATGTAAGCACGAAGATAAATTATAAGTCATGCGTAGATACTCACAGAGATGACGCTGATTTTTATAAGAATGAATGGAGGATATTTTTAGGCCGAAATGATGAATTATGGAAAGAGAAAAGAGAAACAATCGAACTTTTAGACAAGTCAGGTAGTCTTATCAAATCAATCTCGTATTAATTCAAACAATGCCACTCCTGCGGCGACTGAAACATTGAGCGACTCTTTTTTTGCCATAGATTTACCTCTTTAATTCCATTCATATGTCCTCGCGAGGAATCGCCCAAGCACCACTAAAGGGTGCTGGGCGTCGTGTACTCTTCAGTAGTACACGACGAACCTCTATTACGAGCTCCGCAAGCTCGCTAATTTCCAGACCGCCATTGCCTTTGCTCTCAAGAGGAATCGAACCTCTATTACGAGCTCCGCAAGCTCGCGTTCTATCCTTTGAACTATGAGAGCAGTAAATGAATTTAAAAATGCGCCCGGAAGGACTTGAACCTTCGACCATCGGCTTAAAAGGCCGTTGCTCTACCAACTGAGCTACGGGCGCAAGATTTATATTGTTAATGTTATTGAACTGAACTTAATACCTTGCTCGGACCCTGTCCGCCCCTCTCTGGCGGGAACTGACCTGCCTGCTGGTAGGCAGGGCTACGGGCGCAAAATAATAGAAATAGAATAACCTGTTTTATCAATTTTATCAAGTTTAGAACTTCAAAAATTTTGAAATAATTTCAGAAAATGACTCTTCAATTTTTTTCTCTTTTATGAATTGTAAAAGTATTTCTTGTATAACTTCCGGGTCAGCATTCCCTAGAGGGATTGATAGGTGCGTCATAAGTAACTTATTAGACTTAAGGATTAGCTGTTTAGTATGCGGAGGATTATAGTTTATCCAAAAATATTCCAGATTTTCAAAAAGATAAAGTTTATTTCTGGCTTGTATCCCCTGAGGAGAGATTGAGAAATCAATAATATCCGGTTTTTTTGCCCCATACATAAGAATAGAAAATCCTGATATTCCGATAATGATACTTGCAAGAAAGTTTTTTAGTAAAACAGATCCAACAACAAGCGCTATTGTTATGATAATTACAACCCAAAACCAATCAGCTGATTTTTTATAGAAAATAAATTCCGGCGCTTGCCATTCTATTATTGGTGTTTCGTTCATCTGTATATTTTATCATATATAGGGTGATAAATAAAAAGATAAAAATAGTTCACAGCTGGTTCTTTTGCCATCTATCAATATTGTGCAAATAATGTATTATAATCTATTATAAAATATTAATTAAAAATTATGGTACCTAAGAAAGTATTTTTCACAAAGGGTGTAGGCAGGCATAAGGATTATCTTCAATCTTTTGAATTGGCGCTTCGCGACGCCGGCATAGAGACGCAAAATCTGGTTACCGTTTCAAGTATTTTCCCTCCGGGGTGCAAAAGAATTTCTAAAGATGAAGGGCTTAAGTATATGAGGGCCGGATCAATAAGATTTTGCGTTATGAGCAGGAATGCTACAGACGAGCCGAATAGGCTAATTGCCGCTTCTGTCGGTTTGGGAATTCCGAAGGATAATAATCAATATGGCTACCTAAGCGAGCATCATTCTTTTGGTGAGACGGAAGATAAGGCGGGGGAGTATGCTGAAGATTTGGCGGCTACTATGCTTGCCACCACTTTAGGAATTGAGTTTGACCCCGACAAGGCATGGGACGAGAGAGAAAAACAGTATAAAGCGAGCGGGAAGTTTATCACCACTACGAATATTACTCAATCCGCTATGGGGCATAAAGATGGTCTCTGGACGACAGTGCTTGCGGCCGCGGTATTTGTGCTTCCAAACGAGTGCGAGTAGGTAGAGAATCAATAGATTAAAATCAAAATTTATGGTGGTTAAAAGCAAAAAATTAATAAAAATTTTAGAACTGATTTTAATGCAACAAAGAATATTTTAATTAAATAATTAAAAATACCTAATCTTCCATGAAAGATTAAGTATTTTTATCTTTGGCGGGCTACCTCGGGCTGGAACCGTGGTCTGTCAAGTCTGGTAAAGCTATTTTAACCCTTTTGGGGTTATAAATCGAAGGTTCCTCGTGCGCCTTTGATTTTTAATAAGAGCTTATAAATTTATCTACAGCTAATTTAGTCTTGTGATAAAATGGCAACAAATTTAATTTATAAATTCCATTTATTTTTTCAAAAACAGAATTTACACCATTCCCAATATCTAAAACAATATCTTCTTTAATGTGAGCATTGTGAGATAGTTTGTTACGATAACCTTTCTCTATTATCTTTAATTCATTGCCAGATAAATTCAGATTATAATAGTCTTGGTTATTAAGAACTTTAAAATGTTCTCCAACATCATCTCCTCCTTTCATTACTATTGTTCCAATCGCGTCAGTAATGGATAAAAGTATCAATGCAGCCGGATAACCATAACAGCCTGCTGATTCATTCCAGCGAGGATCTTTGCTTTTATCAAAATCAATACAATATTTAGCTACTTCAATATATTCTTGAATAGCTTCCTTAATCATTGAGTTTTTGTCTTCGTGGAGTGCCATAAATTTATGTAATAAATTGTCTATATAGTTCTTCGTGCACTTTTACATTTAACGTTATCTACAAATCATGTAAATAATATTTCCAAAGGGTGCACCATAAGTAATAAAGTCAGGATTCCCTTTAAGCCACACGCCAAGCCCATTTGTTTTATTAAGAACTACCGTGCTAATCACGTTTTCATTAAACCAAATAGCCATAAGTTTTTGATTATTATTCTGCACAATTGTGAAATTTTCCCCCTCTGATGCTCCCGCTTGCATATCTCCTCCTGTTAGAAAATTGAGTGTTTTCTCATCTTTAATGTTCATCGCAATCTTATCTGTTCCTTTTTGAACCGAACCCTCAATACCATTAGTCAAATATTCCTCAGGACTACCAATTATGTCTGCAGAAACCAATGATTCGCATGCAAAAGACGTATTGCTGACAACGTTAAGAGTGTAGGGAAATGTAACTTTTACAGTATTAGTGACAGGATTATTTCCTTGAAATAAAAAGTATCCGCCGATAATTACAACGATAATTATCAAAATAGTAATCGGTTTTTTGTTTTCAATATTTAATTTATCCTTTTCCATATATTAATATTAACGCTACCAATAAATTTGTATAGCAAGAGTTACCTACATAGTACCTCGTGCTAGCTGTTAGATGCGG
>JANLHB010000023.1 GCA_024654625.1 Patescibacteria group bacterium | reverse complement strand
AAAAGGAGAGTTATTGTTGATTATTTTGACCTGGCAAAAACTACAGCATTTATTAGGTGGTTATTATGGCGGTTTGACTACTTGTAAAAATCGGTGTTTGATAACGAAACAATAAGCCATCGGTTAAAAGATTTATCGCCGGAGGGGTTAACCTATTATCAGGCAATTTTGCAAAACCTGTTTTTCGCCACATTAAGCACCAAAAAGAATGAAAGAAAATTTAGAAGTGAAACGAGAGGGCACAAAGGAATAAATCCTGACCATGGGAACGATAATGTTTTTCGTTATCAAACACTTTTTAAAAATCCTGATAAACTAAAAGAGTATTTTGGAGAAATACCATTCTTAAACGGGGCAAATTAGGGACAGCGACTGTTTTTTGAAGAAGAGCTCGGCTTCATCCCTTCGGCTTGGCTCAGGACAGGCGGCAACTACGACGCCTGCTTGCGCGCTGCGAGCAGGCAAGTCAAATACCGCTATATCAAAGACGGCACTTTATTCCCTGATGAGGTTGACCAATACGAACCGTTTGTAATCCGTGAAGCTATAAACAATTGCATTGCACATCAGGATTACACAAAAGGTGGCCGCATTAATGTTGTTGAAATGGAAGATCAATTGATATTTACTAATCTCGGCAGCTTCATTCCAGGCTCAGCGGAGAAAGTAGTTAAAGAATACTGACAGGCATGAATTACACTAAAATACTATTTTTCGTGTTTTTTAAGTATTTTGTGGTTTACTGAATTCGTTAAGAAAATGAATGGTGTGCAAAGGAAGCAGAAAGCTGTATAATGATAGAGTCGAAAATTTACCAGAAACATTTTAGAGACAGAAAGGAGATGGAACGGATGAAAACGGAAAAAATACTTAAGAATTTAATTAAACCCCTGGTTCTTTCCGGGGCGTATAAAGACGAAACAGTTGCTCTGAAAGATATCGTGGTTAACCAGATAGAAGGTAAGATAAAGGCCTACGACAGGACTATAAAAACGTATCAAAAGAAATACGGAAAGGATTTTGACACTTTCTCAAAGGATCTGAAAAACAGGGCAACTCCAGAATCAGAAGATGTCTGGATGGAATGGAACGGCGCAATTGAAATGAAAAATTCATGGAATGAGGCATTAAAAGAGGTTATTGATAGTGAGTCAAATGCTTAACATTCTGGAAGTTATTGCATGCCTCAAAAAAAGTGAATTTGTATCAAAGGTAGAAATAAAAACCATTGATGAGATTCATGAAAGTGGTATTTATAAGATACGATGCAGATTAATCCCTTCGAAATATAAGCTTGAGATAAGGTATTTGAAGACAAAAGAACAGATTTTATATTCTTATCAGCTCTTTAGTAATACACCTATTATTAGATGGGACAATTCTCCCCATTACCCAAAAATAAAAACCCACCCTCACCATTTCCATGCACATGACGGCAAAATCATTGAATCCGAACTGACAGGCAATATTATTATGGATATAAAGGATATATTGCATGAGATTACAAAGTTTATTATAGGGTGTCATGACGTCACACCTTGATTAGTGATTAAGAAGAGATATGTGTATTTAAAAGAATTTTTTTGCAAATAAGGCCAGCGCTTGCCTGCCTGTGCGTCTTACGCAGACAGGTTTTTTGAAGCAGAACTCGACTTCATCCCTTCGGCCTGGCTTAGCACAGGCATCAAATACCGCATCTGCCTGTGCGTCTGCCTTCAGGTTGCACGCAGACAGGTGGGCAAAGCTCTGTCTGGAGAGGATGAGGCAGGAGATGAATAAGTGAAACCGTAACAGGAAAGATAAAGGTACTATAACGTATGACGGAAGAAGAATTGAAAATTAAATTGGAGAAATTTCGCAGACTGCCTGCGGAAACGGAGGTCTTTGAATTTAAAGAGGCCAGGAATAGTTATGACTCTAATAAGCTGGGCAAATATTTTTCTGCTCTTTCAAATGAGGCAAACCTCAAAGGCAAACCATACGCATGGCTTATTTTCGGGATTAAGGATAAGGGAAGAACAATAGTTGGCAGCCGGTTCCGCCATAACCGCAGAGATCTTGACAACCTTAAAGGGGAGTTAGCCAATAAAACCATCAATCGTATTTCTTTTATTGAAATCTATGAACTGCATCTACCCGAAGGCCGTATAGTTATGTTCCAAATTCCTGCTGCTTCAAAAGGTATATTGCCTGACATATTAACTGAATCTCAGAAAAAAAACAAGGTTACTAACTTGCTCTCTACATTAAGAATCAAGGGGATAATACGTAATAACGGGTATTCTAAATGGTCTCCTGTTTAAAAGAGTTTTAAAAGAGTTTTAAAAGTGTTTTCTGGATTAGGCCTGTAATTTCAAGCAGTTACGATAGGATGCAATGATAAGAATTATTTGATAATAGATAATATGGACAGCGGCCGTTAAAAAATACTGACAGGCATGAATTACACGAAAGGACTATTTTCGTGTCTTTTTGTGTCTTTCGTGGTCTCTTTTGTAGTTATTATTTCTATCCATGAACCTGAAATTATTTGGAAATCAGAAACTTCTGAACACACATAAAACAGCCTTTCTCTGTTCGAGAAAATGCCCTTCCGATATCATCCTGAAATCACTGGACTGGGCGAAAAAGAAGAAGGATAAAGGAGAATGTGTTATCTCCGGTTTCCACAGCCGGATAGAAAAGGATGTTTTTAATATCTTACTAAAAGGTAATCAACCCATAATTCTTGTCCTGGCAAGGGGCATGAAAAAACGGTGGCCTGCAGAAATTAAAGAAGCCATTGAAAATAACAGACTGCTTATAATCAGCCCTTTTGATCGATAGCACTGAGATAAATTCCCTCCTTTATGCTGAGATAAAATGGTTCTTTCATTCGCAGCAGGATATATTTACCCCGCTTAACCCCGCCGGGTT
>JANLHB010000022.1 GCA_024654625.1 Patescibacteria group bacterium | reverse complement strand
ATCATTTCACCTCCAAATTCTTATCAAAAATTAAAATAATTATTCATAACAGTCTGTAAATATTCATCTTACAACTTTCCTGTAACCTACCCCCTTTTTCAGTGTTTTTAAAAGCTCCGTTAAACCTTTAAAATATAATATGTTAGATGTGTTTTTCTACTTTCTGGTGTTTATTAATTAGGTTATATAGAATGTGTAATTGGTTTATCTTCCCAGATAATCTGAACAAATATACCTATAAGCAGAGCTAAAGGGAAGAAAACCAAGAGGATCGTTGGATCAATAACTCCAAAAATCCCCATGTATATATTGTTGTAGCCTTCAGGAGTGCAATCATGCATATTAGTACCGCAAGTCAGGTCAAAAATAATAGTTCCTGAGATTATTGAATAAATAATTCCACGATAAAATATTTTTAATACACGTTCTAGCGCAATCTTACGATCTTCAACATTATTATTGACTTTGTAAAATAAATATACAAATGAAAAGATCAGACATAATGGTATCAGAACTAAAACAACCAGGGGTGGACAGTTCATTCCAAATACCCATGCGTCCTTAGCAACAAATAGCGGGAAGTAACCAATAATAATAGCGGCAAGAAGCCGGGGGATATAAAGTTGAACTTTCAATCTGTTACCACAGATTTTAATAAAATGCCATATAATAAGAACGTACGAAGTGGCAACAAATAAAATGGAAAGTATGTTTTTATAATTATATACACTATTATCAGAAACTAATTCCTTATAGGTTAGTGGTAGTTTGTAACTTTGAGGAATGTATGGTGGATTTTTATAGTTGATGAATAAAAAGAATATAGCGAAAATAACAATAACCACAATTTGTTTCCAATTGTTTTTGATAGATTTAACAAAAGTTATCAGTATATCCAGTCTGCTTTTTTCAGGCTTTAATTTATTGATTATTAATCCGGTAGTTTCCAGGTCATAACGAGGCAGGTACCAGTTGGTTAATAGAAATTCTAATATCTTCCACCCAACATCGTTTTGTTTGGAACGATTTTTTATAAAAAGGTGTAATTCCTTCTTTTCTCCGTCTTTCCAAATGATCTCATTTATAAATTTTTCTCTATCTATTTCCATCATGTAGAAAAAAAACGGATTCTCAATAGCATACTTTATTGGAAAGATAATTTGATCAAATTCATTTGCGTCGTTCTCATTAAGTAATATTGAAGAAGCATAGAAAATTAATTTCCGGTGATCACTTTTATCTTTAGAAGTATCATGAAGATTTTTCTTGTGATCGCTTTTATTTTCAGAAGGATAATACCAATCTTTATACGCTTCAAAAAATCTATATTTGTGTTCTTTCTTATAATTATTATCCTTAATAAAAAAGAGCAAGTTATAGAAAAATTCATCGTCTTTTTCTAATGGTGCTTTGAATGTATCAGTATCTATGTGGTCAAGTTTGTATTTTTCTTTTTCAATAGCTCCTTTTTCGTCTTTATACGTCAGGTAAAGTTCATTATCTTCCAAGCTTATCTCTTTATTGTAACGTTCTCTTAAAGTTTCCATTTTATCATATATTTTCATCAGGCCATTTTTTAGATGCAGGTGTGTTTTTACTATAAGTATTCTGTTCAGGATTTAATTTTAATAAGCCTAATTTCACTAATGTCTTTGCAAGTTCATCATGGCTTTTTCTTAATTTTTTCTTATTTAATGGAGATCCCTCTCCTATCTCTTTAAATACAGTTCCAAGTTGTTCAATAAATGAACTAATCGGATTGGTCACTTGATTGAGGAATTCGGTTCCGTATACTGGCTTTCCTACATCATTATCATATTCCTGAAAGTCTACATAGTAGGCGGGAATAGAGTAAAGGGATGTTATCGTAAAGGCACTTGCGAGCATTGTTTTTTTACCTCCGGTTATATCAATGGCTACTCTCTTGCCCTTGTTTTCACTTATTATCTCCTCGATGATTTTTGATATTTCATCGGGTAAAATTGAATCCACAGTCCTTGATATAACATCTATATTCTCGTTTTTATACCCGATACTATTTAAATCTTCAACTTTATCCAGTTTCAATTGATTTCCTTTTACAAAATCTTCTACAAATGTTTTAAACTCGATACTATTTTTGCAAAAACGCCTTGTCCCTTCACTACATATCAGGTAGATCTTAGATGTTGGTTTCAATGTGCATATAGTGTGTATGATAGGCTCTGGTGAAAAGCCGACTAATGAGATCAAAATATCATATTTCTCTTTTATAAAATCGATATCTATTTTAGGGAAGGTCTCTGCCAGAATATCCGTTTTACCCATTTCTATCTGATGGTAAGCAATCGCCTCAAACATCTTAAGTGAATCCGGAAAGATTTTAGAGAAATAATATCCCCAGTACTCTTTGGGATAATCTTCTTTGCTATGGTTGTTGGAATTTTTTAATTTATCCATGTGGCTTTCCAGATCAGAAAGAGAAACATTAACTCCATGCTTTTTGAAAATTGCTTCTCTCATATTGAATGTCCTACTTTCCATTTCCATCCCCCGTTTCTATTTTAATCTCGGATTGTTTTTTTAACTTACACCAACCTAAAGGCAGCAAGGGGATGCCTTTACTATCCAAGATAAACCTTCTTGACTTAGGCGCTATTTGCTCGTTTCTATTTTGTGTAAGATTTCTCACCCTTTTCCGTATGCTCCGTTTACCATTATCATTGTTTTTGTCAAAAAGTGATAAAATCGATAGCACTGAGATAAATTCCCTCCTTTATGCTGAGATAAAATGGTTCTTTCATTCGCAGCAGGATATATTTACCCCGCTTAACCCCGCCGGGT
>JANLHB010000021.1 GCA_024654625.1 Patescibacteria group bacterium | reverse complement strand
TGGCGGAGAGGGAGGGATTTGAACCCTCGAGGGGGTTTGACGCCCCTGCCACGTTAGCAGTGTGGTGCTTTCAGCCACTCAGCCACCTCTCCCTTAATCCCGCCTTGCGGGCGGGATTGGGCGGTCAATCCTAGTGGGATTGACTTAGCCTTATTTAAAAAAGAGTATCACATTTATTGATATTTTTCCAGATTTTTATTTTGCTACGACAATCGGGATTATTATCCTGGCGCCGGCTTTTTTGAGGACAGAAGTTGCCTCGTGGAGAGTGGCGCCGGTTGTTGAGACGTCGTCTACTAAGATTATATTTTTATCTTTTACTTTTTCAGGCGACTCAACTCTAAAAGAGCCTTTTAAATTTTTGAGTCGCTTGGTCCTGTCTTTCATCAAGACTTGAGAAGAAGTTTCCCTTGTCTTTTTAAGGATATTTTGTTCAAATAAGAAATTTATTGTTGGCATATTTATTGTCATCTTTTTCGTAAGATTAAACGCAATAAGTCCTGCTTGGTTGAACCCCCTTTCTCTTAATCTTCTTTTTGATATTGGTATGGGGATAATCAGGCAATTTCTTATAGAGTAGAAAGTATTTATTTCTGATAAGTCTTCAACACATCTATCGCTAATTAGTTCGGAAAGGGGCTCTGCAACCGTTTTTATTTTTTTGTATTTTAAGAGCCAGATCGCTTTCTTTAATATTTCATTTTTATAACAAGCTGCCGCTATGGTTGGTATGGAAGAAGGATTATTCTCACTGTTGGCGCTGTCTTCGGCTTCGGGTATTGATTCTCGGCAATTTTTACATATAATCGCGTCATTCTTTCCGCACCCGAGGCAATTTTGAGGGAAAAGCAAGTCCAATAATATTTTTAATGTTTGGCGTATTGGCAATTTGTTATTTATTTTTCGTATATAACTGGGGATAAGTCGCTTCATAGATATCTTTATATGGTATAATATAAATTAAATTTATAAAACCTGATGGCATTTTCTTTAAGTAACAGTTTATCGTCAATTTTAGGACAGTTTGTCGGTAAAGACCAAGGCGTGTTAGGTCTTGACCTTGGGTCAGCCTCTTTTAAAGTTGTCCAAATAAAGAAAGATAAAGAACGAGCGATACTTCAAACTTACGGCGAATTATCTGTAGGTCCTTACGCTGATAAGAAGGTGGGGCAGTCGGTAGTATTGTCTGAAGAAAAAATGATTGAGGCAGTAGGGGATTTGCTTAAAGAATCTAATGTCAAGACAAAAAGAGCGGCGGTGGCAATTCCTCTTAAGGCGAGTTTTGTTACGACTATAACTTTGCCGGTTGTTTCAGACAGTAAGATAGAAGAAGTGGTTAAACTTGAAGCTAGAAGATATATTCCAGTGCCTATATCTGAGACGGTCTTTGATTGGAAGCTTCTTCCTGATAATAATGAAGAAGCGGATGACACGAGTGACAGTAATATAAAAAAGAATCAGACGATGAGTGTTTTGCTCGTGGCTATTCATAAAGACACAGTAGATCAGTATAAAAGGATGATAGCCAAGCTGGGTATTGAACTTGAGAGTTTTGAGATTGAAATTTTTAGCGCCGTTCATTCTTCATTAGGGCGAGAGATATCGCCTATTCTGGTTGTTGATTTCGGCGCCTCAACAACTAAAATAGCCATAGTGGATCATGGGATTGTCCGCATGGTGCATACTATAAATAAGGGATCCCAGGATTTGACTTTAGCTATCTCTCATTCGCTTAATATTGAATTTGACAGAGCCGAAGATATGAAGAAGGAGATAGGTCTTTCTTCAAAGCCTGAACATAAGGAATTTGTAGATGTAATGAAGCCGATATTGCAATATATTTTTTCTGAAGCTAATAGAGCGATACTTGACTATCAGAAAAAATATAAAAGAGTAGTGAGCAGAATAGTGTTATCCGGCGGAGGAGCGCTACTTGATGGATTGACAGATGAGGTTGTTAATAACTTTGGGATAGAGACAAGCAACGCTAATCCCTTTGCTAAGACTGAATTTCCGGCTTTCTTGGAATCGGCTCTTACAAAAACAGGTCCAAGTTTCGGTGTTTCCGTCGGTCTTGCTTTGCGTGGATTTGAAGAATAATATAAAATATAGATAGTATGGAAAAGATATCTTTTATTCCTCAAAAAGAAAATAAAAAAATAGTTTATCAGGGTCAGGGACCCGGAGTGTTAATCGTCTTCTCTGGGATAATGCTTGCTATCTCGTTGCTGGCTTTTGGCGGGACTTTTTTGTATAAAAATTTAATTGCAAAACAGATTAGCGTATTGGAAGAATCTTTAAATAGGACAAAAGAATCTTTTGACAACTCTTTTATTTATGAGCTTGACAAGGTATCTACTAAGATTGAGCTCGGCAAAAAGCTTCTTAACGAGCATGGTTATCTAAGCGGACTTTTTGCGTTTTTAGGGAATAATACTTTAAAGAATGTATCGCTTGTTTCTTTCGGCTATACCGGGTCAAATGAAGTAATTTTAGGCGGAGTAGCTAAAAATTATACTTCTGTCGCCAATCAAGTGGAAGCATTTAAAGATGATTCAAGTGTTCAGTCTGTGGACATTACCAGTCTTTCTTTGGGAGAAGGCGGTATTGTTAATTTTGAAGCTAAAATAGAATTTATTCCTTCATTTTTTTCTTATCTTTCATCAGACAATAAATAATATGATAAAAATCATTTTTTCAATACTTTTTTTAGGGACAGCCATAGGCATCTTTTTAGGGCCTGTAAAGAAAAATTGGGAAGATATAAACTTGCTTGCAGTTGAGAAGAAAGATTTTAACACTGTTCTTTCCAACTCAAGAGAACTTATTGATCTTAGGGATAATCTTATAAGAAAATATAACGAGATTCCGGAGAGTGATTTGGCAAGACTTGAAAAACTTATTCCGTCCGGTATTAAAAAGATGGATCTCGTCGTGGAGACAGAGAGTCTTGTAAAAAAATACGGTTTTGCGCTTAAAGATATTCAGGTTGATATTGCAAAAGTGGAAGATAAAAAGTCTAAAGCAAATGAAATAAATAATGACATCTTTGACGCTGTTTATATAAATCTTTCTTTTAATGGTCCGTATAAGCCATTGCTGTCCTTTATCAGCGAGCTTGAAAATGATTTGAGAATTATGGAGATAGAAAGTCTTTTATTTGATGCAGATGAAAGCGATTGGTATGAGTATACAATGAGAATAAAAACTTATGCTAAAAAATAAATGTAAATAATTTAAATTATGATTATAAAAAATCAGAAAAAAACGCTATCTTTGATACTTATAATAATTGCAGTTATTGTCAGTATTTTGGCCTATTTTAATTTTCTTGGAAAGAAGCCTATTAATAACCAAATGCTCGTCTCCGGCATAAACGACGACACTTTGGCTGTGAATCTTAATATCCCTGAATCCGGCAAAGATCTTTTAAAAACTCTTAAAATTCTTGAGGATGTGAAGCTTGATACGGAATTTTTTAAACAAGAAGTGTTTCGCGGATTGATTGATCATTCTCAAGAACTTCCATTTGAAGAAAAAGGACGTTTAAATCCTTTTAGGCCTATTGGCATATAAAGTGTTGTTTAAAGGATTTTATTTATTTTTTTGATCTATTTGTAAATATGAGCTTTGTTGATGTGTTAATTAAAAATAATTTCATAACCCAAGAAGATCTTCCTGTCATTTATAAAGAGATGGATAAAAGCGGGCTTAGTTTGGAGCAAGCTCTTATTGTTAAAGGCGTAAGAGAAGAGGATATTGTCTCCGCTAAAGGACAGGATATCGGAGTCCCCATAAAAGAGGTGGATAAAACTCTGCTTTCTTTTGATATTTTAAAAATTATCCCTGAAGAGATTGCGCGACAATATAAGATGGTGCCGATTGAAGTAAATGACAGTATTTTAGAAGTGGGAATGCTTGACCCTCAAGATATTAATGCGCGCGAAGCCTTGCAGTTTATCGTCTCAAAGCTTAACTTGTCATTTAAAGTTTTTCTCGTGTCTCAGTCTGATTTTGATATGGTCCTTGATGCTTATAAGGGCTTGAGAGGCGAAGTTACAAAAGTACTTGGTGAGATAGAAGTGGATCCGTTGCTTGGGAGTGTTAATGATTCCGGCAATATGTCCCAAGCGGAGGCTGTTGAGGATGCGCCTATTACTAAAATGGTGGCTGTTATATTGCGCCACGCTACAGAAGGGAATGCTTCAGATATTCATATTGAGCCATGGGCGGACAAATTAAAAGTTAGATTTCGCGAGGACGGAGTTTTGTATACAAGTCTTTTACTTCCTTCCAATGTGCACGACTCTATAGTTGCCAGGATAAAAATTCTATCAAATCTTAAGATTGACGAAAAGAGAAAACCGCAAGATGGGCGTTTTTCTGTGAAGATGGAAGGCAGACAAGTTGATTTTCGTGTTTCCACTTTCCCTTCTTTTTTTGGAGAGAAAGTAGTGATTCGTATTCTTGATCGTGATAAAGGGGTTAAGTCGCTTGAAGAGGTGGGGTTGTCCGGAAGAAATCTTGAGGCAGTTAAAAGGGCGATTAAAAGTCCGTATGGTATGATTCTTTTAACAGGTCCGACGGGTTCCGGTAAAACAACGACACTATATGCAATGCTTCAGTCTTTAGATAGGGAAAAAAATAATATAATTTCTCTTGAGGATCCTGTTGAGTATAACGTTGAAGGGGTAAGCCAGTCTCAAGTGAGGCCTGAGATTGGCTATACTTTTGCCAATGGACTTCGGTCTGTGTTAAGGCAAGACCCGGACATAATAATGGTTGGCGAAATCAGAGATAAAGAGACAGCGCAACTTGCTATTCAAGCCGCTCTAACGGGGCATCTTGTATTGTCTACTCTTCATACCAATAGCGCGGTGGGAGTTATCCCTCGTCTTGTTGATATGGGCGTAGACCCGTATCTTCTTGCTCCAACATTAGTGCTTGCTATCGGACAAAGACTCGTCCAGACACTTTGCCCCGAGTCTAAGAAAGAAATGCCAATGACAGATTCTTTAAGAGCGAAGCTGGAGAAAGAATTAGAAGGAGTTCACCCTGATATAAGAAGCGCGATAAAGATACCTGATAAAATTTATCAGGCTATGCCGTCATCTTCTTGCCCGAGGGGGACAAGAGGAAGAGCCGCTGTTTTTGAAATGTTTGAAAAAACCAAAGATATAGAGGAAGCTATTGTGAATAATCCTGTTGAGAATGAGATTATGGCAAAAGCGAGAAAGAATGGCATGCTTACGATGAGAGAAGACGCGGTTCTTAAAGTTTTCGACGGAACTATTGGATTTGAAGAGATATATAAGGTATAATTTTTATATGGCAGAAAAACAACCATCAGTTTTTATAGTAGATGACGACGAGTTTATCTTGGATGTGTATTCTGTTAAATTCAGGGAGAAAGGATATAAAGTTGAAATAGCGATGAGCGGTCAAGAAGCTTTGGAAAAGATAAAGCAAGGATTTTCTCCTGACATAATGCTTCTTGATATTGTAATGCCGAAGATGGACGGATTTGAGCTTCTAAAAAGAATAAGAGAAGAGAATCTTCTTGCTGGCACTGTTATTGTAATTCTTACTAATCTTGGGCAGAAAGAAGACATTAAAAAAGGACTTGATTTGAAGGTTGATGATTATGTTGTAAAGGCATATTTTACGCCAAGTGAAATAGCCAAGAAGGTGGAAGATTTATTATTAAAAAAGAAAAATAATCCAACAGGCAGTGATAATACAGACTCTGCCCGGGAAAGCGAAAAATAAAAATGACTGATTATAAAAAAGAATTAAGCGATTTAGTTTTAATAGTTGCCAAAGAAGGCGCTTCAGACTTGCATCTTGCTGTCGGCCGTCATCCTACTGTTCGTATTTCCGGAGCGTTAATTCCGCTTATTAAGAAACCTATCCTTACGCCTGATGACGTCAAAGGGCTTGTCTTAAGTATGATTTCTCCTGAAGACGAAGAGATTTTAATGAAAGAGAAAGAGGTTGATTTTTCTTTTTCTTTTGAAGACAAAGTTCGGTTTAGAGGAAACGCGTTTTTTCAGAGAGGGTTTATAGGAGCTGCTTTAAGGCTTATTCCTGCAAAGATAAAAACTTTTGCCGAGCTTAGTTTGCCGGAGTCTCTTATTGATTTTACAAAGAAAGAGCAAGGATTCTTTCTTATTGTCGGTCCGGTCGGACACGGCAAGTCAACTACACTTGCGGCAATGATTGATTCTATAAATCACGAGAGGGCAGAACATATTATTACGGTTGAAGACCCGATAGAGTATATTTTTACTCAAGATAAATCAATCATAGATCAAAGGGAAGTCAGGAGTGATACTCATGATTTTAAAACAGCTCTTCGTTCCATGTTTCGTCAGGATATTAATGTGGGGATGATAGGCGAGATGCGCGACCGTGAGACTATAAGTACGGCAGTTACTGCCGCTGAGACAGGGCATCTTATCTTTTCATCTCTTCATACTAATAATGCTTCTCAGACAATTGATCGTATTATAGATTCATTTCCAGCTGATCAGCAGGGGCAGATTTCATTGCAGCTTTCAGGGGCTCTTTTGGGAATATTTTCTCAAAGGCTTATACCCAGAGTTTCAGGAGGGCTTATCCCGGCTTATGAGCTTTTAATTTCAAACAACGCCGTTAGAAATCTCATTCGAGAGAACAGGACGCATGAAATTGATTTAGTGATAGAAACCGGATTTGAAGAAGGGATGATGAGTTTAAACAGGTCACTCGCTTCGCTCTTAAGGCAGGGCGAGATAACGACAGAAAGCGCTTACGCTTATTCGTTAAATCCAAACGGGCTTGAGGGGTTAATGTAATTATACTTGTATGCTTTACATTTATGAGACTACTGATAAAGAAGGGAAAAAGAGTTCAGGGAGTGTAGATGCTCCGTCTATTGAGATTGCAATTAATTCTCTCCAAAGAAGAGGGCTTATTATTTTAGCTATAAAGCCTGAAGCAGAGGCGGTGCCTTTTTTAAATCGTAATTTAAATATTTTTGAAAGAATAAAGACTAAAGATGTCGTTATTTTTTCAAGACAGATTTCCACTCTTTTTGAGGCGAAAGTTCCTATTATTGATTCTTTCAGACTCTTGGCAAGCGAGAGCGCAAGCCCTTTAATGAAAGAAAAACTTGAAGAGATTGTGGCTGATATTCAAGGCGGTGCGCCAATGTCTGCGGCTCTTTCCAAGCATCCGAAAGTTTTTTCAAAATTTTTTGTAAATATGGTTAAATCTGGAGAAGAGTCTGGTAAACTGGATGAAATCTTCACTTATTTAGCTGATTATATGGAGCGTTCTTATGAATTGGCTTCAAAGGCGAAAAGGGCGCTTTTTTATCCGGCTTTTGTCGTATTTGCTTTTTTTGGAGTGATGATTCTGATGTTCACGGTTGTTATCCCTAAAATAGGCGTACTCTTGGATGAGGTTGGTAAAGAAGTCCCTTTGTATACAAGGATTATTATGGGAATAGGGAATTTCTTTCAGGAATATATTTTATATATGCTTATTCTTGTTATAATCGGCGCCATTATAGCTTGGCGGTATATTAAGACGGAGAATGGCCAATATTTTGTCGCTAAAATGATGATAACATTACCTCTTTTAGGTTTAATTAATAAAAAAATTTATGTTGCGCGCCTGACTGACAATTTGCAAACGCTTCTCTCGGGCGGCGTGCCGATGATAAAGGCCGTTGAAATAACGGCTGATGTTGTGGGTAATAAAGTTTATCAATCTATTCTTCTTGATGTGGCGGAATCCATTAAGGGAGGAGGTTCATTGTCAGAATCGTTAAGGCGATATGAAGAAATTCCCGCTCTTGTGCCGCAAATGCTTCGCGTGGGAGAAGAAGGCGGAAGGCTTGATTTTATCTTGGAAACAATGGCTAGATTCTATAAGAGAGAAGTTGATAATACTATTGAGAACCTGATCGGTCTTATTGAGCCGGTAATGATTATCGTCCTTGCCATTTTTGTCGGGTTTCTTTTAATCGCTGTTATAGGGCCTATCTATAACATTTCTTCTGGTATATAGAGAGGATTTACCCACACACTAAACCGCATATGGCGGATTAGTGTGTCCTTTGCCAAGGCAAAGGGTGGGTTTAGTTATCCACACCGCTTTTCGCGTATTTGTAAGCTTTATATATTATAATACTTTATATAAATAATAATTTAACCGGTCGATAAATCGTATTAAAAAATTAATAAATAATGAAAAATAATATGTTAAAAAATAAATTTAAAATCAGTTCAAAGAGCCTGCCTGCCGGTAGGCAGGGTTTTACTTTGATTGAACTTCTGGTCGTTATTGCGATCATCGGTATTCTTTCATCAGTGGTACTTGCCTCACTAAACAGCGCAAGGCAGAAATCTCGTGATGCTAAAAGAGTTTCTGATATAAAGCAGGTCCAATTAGCTCTTGAACTTTTTGCTGATAGTAATGGTTCAGAGTATCCAGATACTGTAGCTCAACTTGTTACTGACGGCTTTATTCCTGCTGAACCTAAGGATCCAAGTACTGGAGCTATATATTCTTATGACAATGTGACTTCTGCCGGAGCTGTCTGTGCTATAGCAACCGGTGTTTGTAATTTTTATCATTTAGGCGCTAATCTAGAGCAAGATGGAACAGGTCTTGTTGGCACTGGCGGACATTCTGTCCTTGGTAGTGATGCTGATAGTACATATACATTTAATGGACAAGGAGCTGACTGTTCTGCAGCGGGCACAGACGATGGATGTTATGATGTGACACCATAAACTAAATAATTTAGTTTTACAACATAAATCCCGCCAAAAGCGGGATTTATGTTGTATGTATATATTAATTCTACGGACGTCGCACTTCCGTAGACTTAATTAAAATTAAAACTAGATAGCCAGTCTTCAAAGTCTTTTTTATATCTCTTTTCATTAGTGTCAAATATTTCATAAAAAAGTTTTTTGTTAGTTGTATCAGGAAAATTTTCTTTTCCTATTATATCTAAATAGCTTGACCAACGATATTTTTCTAAAAATTTAAGCGCCTTTTTAATGTCTTTAATACCGGTCTCTTTCCAGTTTGGTTGAAGTAAATTAAGAGGATTTGAATGAATATAAAAAGGCAGATGTAGTAAGTGCTCATCCTTTTCTATTGGGATTATTTTAGATCTTCCTTGAAATAAAACACCGCTTCTTTTATTTTCTTTATTAAAATATTTCGTATATCCTCCAAATATTTTTTTAGAAAAAAAGCTTGTACCCATATCAATTTTATTGATAGTTATCATGTGAGAATGATTAGGCATTAAGCACCAACAGAGAACATCAACTAACTCTTCTTCTACGGACGTCGCACTTCCGTAGTTATGAATACGGCGGTTGAAGTAAGAGGGAACATTTTTAATAGTATTAAAGTCTTTGATGTTGTGACTAAAACGAAGATAGTCTTTATCATGAAGGAAGATTTTTCTTTTTTCTACACCTCTATTTATGACATGAAATATATTATTTTCCATATCTTTATTCTACTACGGAAGTGCGACGTCCGTAAAGCACACCGTACGTAAAGTCACAAAGTCATAAGGTCACAAAGTTGATAGGTGCCCGTAAAATTGATAAGTAGAAATTTTATTCCGCTTTTGGCGGGATTTTATGTTAAAATATATTTTATGGAAACTTTAATTTATTTTTTTGTTTTTATTTTCGGCACTATTATAGGGAGTTTCCTAAATGTGGTGATTGCCCGTTACAATACTGGCGAATCAATGTTTAAGGGAAGGTCAAAATGTTTTTCTTGTGGTAAAACTCTTTTGTGGTACGAGCTTATCCCTGTATTTAGTTTTATCGCGCAGAATGGAAAGTGCAGGAAATGCGGTTCAAAAATTTCTGCTCAGTATCCTATCGTTGAAGTTTTAACAGGGGTCGTCTTTGCTCTTACTTGGTATACCATTACTTGGAGACTCGGTTTCCAATTTGAGGGTCAGATGGCATTCTTCGCTATATATTTCTGGGGAATTTTCAGCTTATTGATAGTGATCGCTGTTTATGATTTTTATCATCAGATAATCCCTGACGGCTTAGTTTATGCTTTTATTATTTTATCTTTTTTAAGCTTATTTATTTCACAAAGGACCGTCCTTTGGGATTTTATAGGTGGGATTATCTTTTTCTTATTTTTTGCTTTGTTCTGGTTTTTCTCAAAAGGTAAATGGATGGGGCTTGGCGATGCCAAGCTTTCACTTGGTATAGGGTGGCTCTTAGGTTTTTGGGTTGGGTTGGCATCAATAATACTTTCTTTCTGGATCGGGGCTGTTGTCGGATTATTTTTTATCTTCAGTAAAAGACTCGGGCTTAAGAGCAAGATTGCTTTTGGACCATTGCTCATTGCGGGGACATTTATAGGGTTTTTGTTCGGAGAAAGGTTGTTGGAGTTTGTGTTCTTTTAATGTAAAATTAGATAATAGATATGGTTTCTCATCTCCTTAATTTATTAAAAAAAAGATTGAAATCGCAAGGCAGGCAGACCATGCCTATCGGCAGGCAGGGGTTTACCCTTATTGAGCTTATCGTTTCTGTCGGTATTATGGTCATGGTAACAACTGTAATTTTGGCAAATTATACGACTTTCAATAAAAAGATAAAGCTTGAAGGAGTCACTCAAGAAATAGTTTCAATTATAAGAGAGGCTCAGGCTTATGGAATAAGCAACAAGATTATTTCAGGACCGGGATCGTCGGTGGCTTATGGTGTTCATTTTGATATGGCGCTTCCTGATACTGTTATTATTTTTTCAGATAGTAATGCTGACAATAATTATACAGTAGGAGAAGAAGAGGAGATTTTTAAAGTTCAATCTTCCGACAGAATAAAGCAGATATGCATAAATCAGAAAATAACCTCACCGTTTGCCTGTCCAGGCGCCGGAAGCGTGAATACGGCAGATGTTATTTATAAGCGTTCCAGTATATATGCGAATATAAATGATGACGATGCTATTTCTGATACGATGATATTGTTTAGGTCGGCGGGAGAGACTGCAAACGGTGTGAAGGTTATTGTCTGGAAAAGCGGGCAGGTTAGCGTTGAAGCTGAGTAAAATATGAATAATAAATTTAAAAAAATAAATAATAGTAAAAGCCTGCCTGCCGGCAGGCAGGGATTCACGATACTTGAGATGATAGTCGCAATAGCTGTCTTTACTGTTGTTATGACGATGGCGATGGAGTCCATTTTAAATATAAATGACGCGCAAAAAAAGATTGAATCATTTAGATCTGTTTCGGATAATTTAAATTTCGCCCTGGATGCAATGTCAAGAGAGATCAGGACAGGGGATAATTATTCTTCCACAGGAGATACATTCTCATTTATAAATGCGAGGCTTGAGAATATTACTTATCAATTATCTGGTAATCAGTTAATAAGGTCGGATGGGGTAAATGAATTTCCTCTGACAGATTCTAAAATTAGCATAGATTCTCTCGCCTTTGATTTAAGAGGCGAATCTTCAGGCGATAATTTTCAGCCTATAGTGAGGATTAATCTTTCCGCTTCTTCCGGTGTAAAAGAGAAAGAACAATCAAAGATTGAGTTGCAAGCTTCTGTATCTCAACTTGCGCCGGATTCCTAATTAAGAATTAAATATTATGAATAATAAATTAAAAAAAACAAATAGAGTAAAAGTGCGCTTGCCCGCTGGCGGGCAAGGGTTTACTTTGATTGAAACAATGGTTGCGCTTACTATCATTACTTTTGCCATACTGGGGCCGATATCTTTAGCTACTTATAGTATTAAGATGTCTACTTTGTCTAAGAATAATGTAATTGCGTCTTTTTTAGCTCAGGATGCTATGGAATATATTAAGAATTGGAGGGATAATAATTATTTAAATAGTGAAAATTGGCTTTTTAAACTTAATAGTTGTAACAATTCTGATTGTTATCTTGATACTACTATCCCTTGGGATGTTTCCGGTGCGGCAATAACAAATTGCGCCGGATCATGCCCACTTCTTAAATATGATGATACATTAAAAAAATATAATCATTCAACCGGTATTAATACTATTTTTATGCGAAAATTTACTCTAGAAAAAGATGTTTCTGATCGAGAAGCTAGAATTTCAATAACTGTATCGTGGGAGGATAAGTTTGGCAATCGCTCTTTTATATGGGAGGATCATATCTTTGATTGGCATCCATAATAAATGATTATGAATAATAAATTAAAAAATTTATCAAAGATTAATTTAAAGCGCCTGCTTACCGGCAGGCAGGGGTTTACTCTTCTTTTTTCTCTTCTTATTTTGACTATAATCTTGTCAGCTTCTTTGGGTATATATAATATAGTGGTTAGACAGTTTAAAATATCCCAGATCAGCCGAGAGTCAAGCAGGGCTTTTACCGCTTCTGATGCCGGTATAGAATGCGCTCTGTATTGGGATATAAAAAAGAAAGAATTTGATAAGCCAAATTATGATATTAATTGTCTCGGGTCGCCTATAAGCGGGTCTATGGTAGCTTCCACCACCACTTTTTATTTAGGTTTTAGTAATGGATCTTGCGCTCAAATTGAGGTATATAAAGATTCCCCGCCGAATACAAAGCTGATATCTTACGGTTATAATATCGGAAATGTCGGTTCAAGTTGTACAGCTGACCCAGGCAAATTACAGGTAGAACGCGTATTGCAAGCTAGTTATTAATTTTAAAATGTTTGAGAAAAAAATTGACGCGGAAGAAAGATACTCTAAAGCAAAAGAGCGGATAGAGAAGCTTAAAAAATTAATAAACCATCACAGGTATCTTTATCATGTGCTTGATAAGCAAGAGATAACTGAAGCGGCGCTTGATTCTCTAAAGCACGAGCTTTATGAGCTGGAGCAGTCTTTCCCTGATCTCATAACTACCGACTCTCCGACACAGAGAGTGGGAGGAAAACCGCTTGAAAAATTTAAGAAAATTCATCATAAGGTGACACAATGGTCTTTTAATGACGTGTTTAATGAAGACGAAATAAGGGAATTTGATAATCGAGTTAAGCGCCTGCTTGATAAAGAATTTGGTTACCCGATAGCCAAAGGACTTGAATATGTCTCGGAGCTTAAGATTGACGGTTTTAAAATTATCCTTACTTATGAGAGAGGGATATTAAAAACTGCGGCAACGCGTGGTGATGGAAAGGTGGGCGAGGATGTGACAGCTAACGTTAAGACCATAGAGTCGATTCCTCTTCATCTAAATAAAGATGTTGATTGCATTGTGGAAGGCGAGATCTGGATGGGAAAAGATGAATTTGAAAATCTTAATAAGGAAAGGGGAAGGAAGGGGGAACAGTTGTTTGCCAACCCGCGAAATGCCGCCGCCGGCTCTATTCGCCAGCTTGACCCGAAGATTGCTTCTTCGCGCAAACTTGATAGCTTTATATACGATCTGGCTTGGTTAGACTACGGACATGCGACGTCCGTAGGGATTGAGGTTCCAGAGACTCAGATTGAAGAGCTTAGCTTTCTTAAAGAGTTAGGATTTAAAGTAAATCCGCATTTTAAATTATGTAAAAATATTGAAGAGGTTGTAGATTTTTGGCGTGTTTGGCAAAAGAAAAAAGATAAGACAAAGTATTGGATTGACGGCGTTGTTGTTAAATTAAACAATTCAGAGTGGCAGGAACGACTGGGTTATACAGGTAAGGCCCCTCGTTTTGCCGTCGCTTTGAAGTTTCCGGCTGAGCAGGCAACGACAGTTGTAGAAGATATTGATGTGCAAGTTGGGAGGACTGGCGCCTTGACTCCGGTTGCCCACTTAAGGCCGGTGACTATTGCCGGTTCTGTAGTATCAAGAGCCACGCTTCATAATGAGGATGAGATAAAAAGACTTGATGTTCGTATTGGTGATACTGTTATTTTGCAGAAGGCGGGAGACATTATCCCTGATATAGTGAGCGTTATAAAAGAGATGAGGACAGGGAAAGAGAAGCTATTTAAAATGCCAAATGTCTGTCCTATCTGCAAGTCGAAAGTAGTATTTTTAAAAGATAGCCCTATCGCAAAATGCCATAACAAGAAATGCGCTACGCGCCACAGAAGGGGCCTTTATTATTTTGCTTCTAAGAAGGCGTTTGATATAGAGGGACTTGGTCCTAAGATAATAGATGCCCTTTTAGATAATAATTTGGTACAGGATGCGGCTGATTTTTTTGATCTAAAAGAGGGAGATATAACGCCATTAGAACGCTTTGCTGAAAAGTCGGCAAAGAACCTCATTAAAGCGATAAATTCCCGCAGGGAAATAGATTTCTCAAGATTTATAATTTCTCTAGGAATAGAGAATGTGGGAGAAAGCACTGCCGAAGATTTAGCCGAGAGTTTTCATACTATTGAAAATTTAGAAAAGGCTTCTATTCAAGAATTGGAAAAAGTTTCTGATGTTGGGCCTATTGTGGCAAGAAGCATATATGATTGGTTTAGAGATAATGATAATAAAAGATTTTTAAAGAAGCTCCTCCCTCGAGTGATGATCAAAAAACAGACTCAAGTAAAAGGAGCCAAACTTAAAAAGCTTAAGTTTGTGTTGACGGGCTCTCTTAGTAAGATGAGTCGGGATGAAGCGAAGAAGATGATTAAACAGCTGGGGGGAGAAGTGTCAGAGTCAGTCTCTAAGAATACCGATTTTGTCGTCTATGGTAGCGACCCTGGCTCAAAATATGACAAGGCTAAGAAGATTGGCGTGAAGACTATAAATGAAGAGGAATTTCTGGAAATTTTAGGATAATATGTTAATATTTAGTTATGATACTAAAAGAAAAAATACAGCAAGATTTCAAAGAAGCTTTTAAAAATAAAGAAGATGTAAAGATTTCTACTTTTAAAATTCTCCAGTCTGAAATAAGAAACGCCGAGATAGCAAAAAAGACAAAAATGGCAAAAGAAGGAGTGACGGAAGATATTGATTCAAAGAGCCAATTAGATGACGAAGAGGTTGTGCAAGTGATAAGCAAAGAGGCTAAGAAGCGCAAGGATGCGATGGAGATATATAAGAAAGAAGGACGAAATGAATTATTTGAGAGGGAAGAAAGCGAACTTGCTGTCTTGGTTAGTTATTTGCCGGAACAACTTTCGGAAGATGAGATTAGAAAGATAGTGGAAGAGTCTGTGAGGGACTCGGGCGCTACCGGTCCGCAAGATATGGGTAAGATAATGAAAGTTTTGATGCCTAAGGTTAAAGGGAAGGCTGACGGTAATCTTGTGAACAGTATAGTGAAGGAAGTGATGATTAAGTACTTCGTGGCTTGATAAATATCTAAAGTTGTTTATACTGCTTAATGTAGAAAAATCAATGATATTTTGGTTTTTTCTGTTTTATTTGTGTATATCGCGGGGTGGAGAAGTAGTATCTCGCGGATGGATTATCAGACTCATAACCTTGGAGGTTATGTAAAAGATGAACAACATAGTTAGTTTGTATATATATCGCGGGGTGGAGAAGTAGTATCTCGGGAGGCTCATAACCTCCAGCCGACGGTGCAATTCCGTCCCCCGCAACAAGGTAAGTAACGTCGGCGTAGCTCAGTTGGTTAGAGCACAGCACTCATAAAGCTGAGGTCGGAGGTTCGATCCCCCCCGCCGACATATTGAACAAGGTGTTCAATAATTATGAATATTATGCAGTCGTAGCTCAACTGGTTAGAGCACCCGCCTGTCACGCGGGAGGTTGCGGGTTCGAGTCCCGTCGACTGCGCAGTGAACGAAGTGAACAAGCAGTCGAAATAAGCAAACTGCTTTGCTTATGTCGGGACGAGAAAGGATTTTTCTTATCGAAGAGCCGGAGGCTATGAGATGAAAAATCACCTGGCTATGTAATAGCCGAGTCCCGTCGACTGCGCAAACAAATCGCCTTCAGGCGATTTTTGTGTAAATAGAAGCTAAACAAATGTGAAGCACCGAGTGCTTCACATTTTGTTATATAAATTTAAATTCTTTAAATATCTTTTCATAGAGGTTTATCACTCTCGTCGTCTCCTCTCTTGTGATATGGAATTTCATCCCCTCGTGAGCTATTCTGTTTCTTATCTTATGAGCTTCCCAGGCGTTTTGGAGATTATTAAAATCAGACGGTTCAATATTTTTAAGCCGTTCGCCTAAGTTTTCTCCAGTGACGCCAATCGCTTTTATAATCTCGTCTAATATATTGTCAGCTTCCATTATAGCCATCCTCCATTCAACTTCATTTGAGCTTCCCAAGTGCTTGAGTATAGCGCTCCATCTATTGTGCCGTTCTTCAGGGGAAACCTCTTTAGGTATTATATCCTTGATTTCTTCCACTTCTTTTCTTTTGAGCTGGATGATTCTTATTAAGGTATATATTATGCCAATACCTGCAATAATAGATAGTATAATTGACATTCTTTTTATGGAAGGGAAATTGAATGTCTCAAAAAAAGCGGCCAGCAATTCATATATTTTATATAAAAGTTCTATTATTTTTTTGTAGAAGTATTCAATATTTATCCAAGGCTTCATGATTTGTAATTTATTTAATTATATGATGAGTATCATCTAGTGGCTAGTGGTTAATCCCTATTGGCTAGATTTGCATTTTCAACTTGTTTTCCAAGTGTAAACAATATATCTTCTCTGAAGTGAGGGGCTATTATCTGAAGGCCAAGCGGGAGTCTGACACTATCTCTCTCTGCATGTCCGGCGGGAATAGATATAGCCGGCACTCCGGCTAAATTAGCCGATACTGTAAAAATATCTTCCAGATACATTTTCATCGGGTCGTCGGTTTTCTCTCCAAGCTTAAAAGCTGGTTCGGTGGTTGTCGGCAGTATTATAGCGTCAACGCCGTCTTGCGATGGGTCAAAAGCATTTTCAAAATCTTTTCTAATCAGATTGCGGACCTCTTGAGCTTTTGAGTAATAGGCGTCGTAGTATCCTGAAGAGAGCACATATGTGCCGATCATTATTCGGCGTTTTGTTTCTTTGCCGAAGCCAGCACCTCGCGTCTTTAGATAATCGTCTAGCAGATTATCGCCTTCTTCTAGTAGGCCGTATTTTACCCCATCAAGTCTGGCTAAATTTGAAGAGACTTCTGCCGGCATAATAATATAGTAACAAGGGAGGGAATATTTAAGGTAGGGCAGGGTCACTTCTGTTATTTCATGGCCATTTTTTTTGAAAACTTCTATAGAACTCTCTATCATAGTATTTATCTCCGGAGCGACGCCGTTTTTGTCATAACCCAGGACTCCAATCTTTAACTTCTTACCGCCTGCCTCCGACTTGGACACGGCGTGTCCAAGTGAAGTGGTGGCATCAAGTGTGTCTTCTCCTTTTATTATATTAAAAATTATTTCTGCGTCTTCTGTTGTCTTTGCGATAGGTCCTATCTGGTCTAAGGAAGAGGCCATGGCGATGAGCCCGCTCCTTGAGACTCTGCCGTATGTCGGCTTGAGCCCCACCCCTCCGCAGAAGCTTGCCGGCTGGCGGATAGATCCTCCGGTATCAGACCCAAGAGAGGCGAGTGCCATATCGGCGGCTACCGCCGCCGCTGAACCGCCGGATGAACCGCCGGGGACGCGAGTCGGGTCATGAGGATTTTTCGTCGGACCGAAGGCGGAATTCTCCGTAGAGCTCCCCATGGCAAACTCATCCATATTTACGGTGCCGAGGAAGACGGCGCCTGCTTCGCGAAGTTTCGTTATGACGGTGGCATCATAAGTCGCTTTATAATCTTCAAGAATCTTCGAAGAAGCGGAAGCCACTTTCCCTTTGATGAGCATATTGTCCTTGATAGCAAGAGGAACTCCGGCCAAAGGGCCCATCTCTTTCCCGCTCTTTATATCTTCGTCAATTTTCCTAGCTTGATCTTCTGCGTCAGCAAAAACTCTAAGGTAAGCGTTTATCTCACCATTTTTTTCTTTGATATTGTTTAAGTAATACTGAGTTAGCTCTAGCGCCGTGATGTCGCCATTTTTTATAGCTTCAGTCGCTTTTTTGATTGTCAGATTTTTAAAAAATTCTTTATCCATAATCTTTAGTCTTAGGAGGTTATTCAAATATTTTCTTAACCTTCACAAATCCTTTTTCACTCCTTGGCGCTCCTTCCAATAGCTCTCTGCTGTAAATTCCTGTTTCGTGCGGATTTATATCTTCCCTCAGCTTATTCACATTCTCTAATTTTTTTATGATTTCTTTCTCTGCACTAGGAGCTTCTTTTAGTTCAGAAACATAGTCAAGAATAGACCCAATCTCTTTTTGAAACTGTTCTTTTTCTCTATCAGTGATTTCTATCCTTGCCAATTTGGCTAATTTTTCTACTTCTTCTATCTTTATCATTAGTTAGATATTATCATTATTTTTCTTCTTTTGCGAGATTGCCTGCGTAAAGCTACGGAAGTGCGACATCCGTAGACATCCGTAGACAATTACTTATTTTGCGAGGGATTTCCAGTGAGCTAAAAAAATGCCTCGTTTTGCTTTCAGCAAAACGAGGCATTGGGTTTAGTCTTTAAACTCTCTTTCCTCACTAGGTGGGTCTTTGGTAAAGAGACCCCACTTGTGGATATCCCGACCCATTTTGTATTTGCTGCGTCTTTTTTCTTCGGTCATCTTTGGCTCAGGCGGGGTTATCCACAAATACAGGTAGGCATTTGGACAGGTAGGATATGGGCTGCATTTATAATAACCCATCCACTTGTCGCCATAATACCAATCCTTGTAGGGTGTTTCCGGAGGATTATACTCTTCCGGAGTTTTGATTTCAGCGCATCCCTCAAGGACTAAAAGGAGGCCTACTGCGAACGCGAAGATTATATTTTTCATATAGTCCTCCTTCGTAGAGAGCAGTGTGCAATCCGCCACGGCGGATTGCACACTGCTGTGTTTTACAACCGCTCCTTCCAGCCGATCCACGTATTGCCGACCCGCGTATCCACCGGGTCGTCGTCCATATAGATATGACGGCTTGTCGGGTAGCCTCTCGCTGACTTGAAAATGCTTTTTCCTGTGTAGGAAAAGACTTCAAGTCGGTAAGAAGCCCTTGGGAGTTTTATGAAGAGAATGTTAATCCTCTCATAAGCACTCCCTCTGTCTTTACGGCCGTAGGTGTCAAACTTCACCTCCTGGATCTTGCCGTGAGAGAGTCTTAAGCGTAAAGTTACGCTCTGGACAAAGGGGCTCTCAAAGTGGATTGACTCCAATCCGTCCACGGTGATCCACCGCGGAGTTTTGATCTCGTCCCACTTGCCGGTCTCTTCGTTCCATATTTTTACCCAACCCGGGGTTTGCACTTCTGCCGGACCGCGGTAGAGGATATATCCATTTCCTCCGGAAGAGGAAATGGAGCGAACATAGATATCTACGTCCTTGCTTACCCCGCGATCCTCGTTGGATATTGCTCCTATACCGGGGTCATCGTTCCTGATGGTGAAGCCTCCGGGTGTAGTCTGGAGTGATCCGTTCATATGGAGGTCTGCCAGTGTGCTTAAGACCGATCCGGGCCCGCCAGTCGCCGAGAGCTCGGTTCGTCCGCCAGTCGCTTCTATAGCAGAGCAACCGGAGAGGGCGAGTATTATAAAAAAAATCCCTAATACTCCCTCTAAGATGAGTATTAATCCAACAGCAACGCTGTTGTTGATTTTTTCAGCCGCTGTTCTTCTCATTGTGTCCTCCTGTTATTGATAGGATTTGAATAATTGTTAGAGAGCAGTTTTATATGTCTTAGATGTCTATATAAATTATACTCTATTTATCAAAAAAGTCAATATCACGCGGGCTTGACAATAACTAAATATACTTTAGTATCTAATATAGATTTAAAATTTTTTAAGAGATACATACACCTCAAACCGCTAAAATAAAGGGGGGCAAGCGAAGATGAAGAACACAAAAAATGGGATCGTCTCATTGGCAGCAATGGCAGTATTAATATTCTCAATATTAATCGTGGCCACAGGGTGCGTCACGACAACAACGACGACCGAGCGCAATTTCTTGCGCTACGAGAACAATGACCGCGCCAAAGTATTCCAGGCTTCAATGCAGGCGTTAAATGATATCGGCTTTTCTGTGATATCAAGCGATAGCAACGGAGGGGTAATCATTGCGGAAAGATCCGCTTTCGCTGTCGGCATGGGGGTCTATCGCTTCAATATTTTCGTGAATCGTTCTTCCTCCGGCAGTATTGAAGTAGAGGTTTCATTTATCTCTCCGTCGATGTCGCTCGGGAAGATTGATTATATCGGGAATTTCATAAAAGCATTAAAAGAGAGAACCCCCGATGTCGTTTTAGTAACGACGAAAAAGCAGTAATAAAGAAACAGTCATAATCCCCCGTAAGGTTTTACCTTACGGGGGATTTTTAATTAGGAAATGTATAAATGTTTAGTCCGCATGCATTTGACAGATCAGATCCTTTGAGAAAATAAATAAAATTCCACAGCAAAAGATATTATAAATAAATATATGGCAAAGAATATATATTTTTCTTTATAGTTTTTTTTGTTTATGAGTAAAAATATGATAAATCCAAAGATAAAAGCAGTTAATAATGTATATAGATTAAATAGGAATCCAAAGATAATTAAAAAAGGTGAAATCCATGCCAATAAACCTACTATAAATTTTCCTCTATTTTCTCCAATCAATACCGGCAGAGTATTTATTTTTGCTTCACGATCTCCTTTTATATCTTTTATATTTTTGAAATTTTCAAGCAGTAAGAAAAACCCAAAAATACTAAAAGAGTATTTCAGCGGGAAATCCAATAATTTTTCCGTGCCTGAGCTGAAGAAGAAACCGATCCATACGGAAATCAAGGTAAGCAAGCCTATTAAGAATGATGATAATATCGGTATTTTTTTTAACCTGAGTGGCGGGGCAGAATAGATATGATAGATAAATATGAATGCTAGTATAAAGATAAATGTATAATAGCTTGATAGTATACTGAAACATAATGACAGTATTAAAAAAAGATATTTTATATCGCGCCATTCTTTTATGGAGAATTTTTCTTTAGGTAACGGTCTTTCTTTATTTGAAATTTTATCAATTTCTATATCAATTTCATCATTTTCCCATATGGAGAATAAACCGGCAAAAAGTATGGCAAGATACATTGAAAAGAGGGCGGTAATATCAAACAGGGAATTGATAGGATTTCCCCTGTTATATATGTTTCCTAAAAGTATGCCGATTAAGACGAGCGAGAAGTATAATATTAATCTTAAGTATCTAAAATTTTTAAAAATTGCTTCGGCCTTTTCTCTGTCATATAAGATAACCCAGATGGATAATAAAAATAAGTTTATTATCCAAAGTATTGGAGCGAGTATTAAGTAGAAATGGATGTTTATTCTTTGGCTTGCTTCAGTTTTCTCTAAATTATCACTTAAAATGATAGTTTTATTTTTTGTATTGGACTTTAATATATCACGAGCAAAATAAAAATCTGTTTCATTTGACCGATTGACTTCGGTGTAATCTTTAAAAATTAAATTATACCCCGCAAAGATGTAAGTCGGTATTGCTCCATAAAATGAAAAGATAGTGTAGATCAGAATGATTCCCAAAAATGTTTTTTTCCAGCTCATTGTTTTTGACAGGATGTAACTCCCCGAAAGTATAAATAAAACTAAAATAGCAACTTTCATTCCAGTGCTTATCATCAGGCCTGTTCTTGAGAAGAAGGTGGTATAAAAATATAGAAGTTCGGTAAAAGTCCCCTGGACAAATACATAGTAAGATGACAACGGACCTTTTATGGCAAAATCAATAATTGGCGGTATAAAGATAAGAGGTGATATTATTATTCCGAATTTGCTTATTTTTTCAATTTTTTCTTTTGTTATCAGTTTTAATATGATAAAAAGCGTTAGGAAGGCGCAATAAAACCAAAATGGCTGGACAAATAAGATCGCAAATAAGCTTGCAATTGATCCATCAAGGGCAATATTAGTGAAAGTTTCTATAATGGTCCTTAAGATGAAGATTATATATAAAGTAATAATGCCTTGCCAGAAGGACATCGGCATATTTTCGATTTTTTGTATGAGGTTTTTTATCATTATATGTAATATATCTTAGTCTGTGTTTTTTATCCACAAAACTATAGTAATTTATTATATTCTTAGGCTTTAAGGTGTTATAATAAAAGCAGATTGAAAAGTGTATTACCAAATAAAAAAAATGTTATATTAGCCATTTTTGCCTTGTTGGTTTTAACAATAGGGTTTTTTGCTTTAGGGTATGGTGATAAGTATTTATATAAAGACAACCTGCCTAAAGAAGACGATAGTATCAGCATGGTGAACCAAGCGATGGACTCTCTAAACAAAGATTCTGACAACGACGGGCTTAAGGACTGGGAAGAGGCTCTTTGGAAAACAGATATTGATAATCCTGATACTGACGGAGATGGGGCTTTAGATGGTGATGAAGTAAATCAGGGTCGGGACCCACTCAAGCCCGGACCAGACGATAAGCTGGAAGAGAAGATTAGCACTTCTCTGAGTCAGGGTGGAGTGGGGGTGGTTAGTAACCCCACTAGTTCTTCTGTGAATCTTACAGATTTACTTTCAAAGAATCTAAGTCTTCAAGCGGGGAATGGGATTAGTCCATTAAGCGCCGATAATCAGGATATTCTGGATAAGGCAAATAGCAGTACGGAAGCGTTGTTGAAAGATTTTATCGCAAGCTTTAGTCCCGTGTTGTCCGAAAATGAGTTTAATGTATCTAGCGATAATAGTAAAACAGCGATTGAAAAGTATAATAAAGAATTAGAGCAGATTTTTTATGACATCCCGTATCCTAAAAAGACAGAAGGGGAAGTTTTTATAGAGGTGGCAAAGACTAATAATATTTCTTTAGTTGATCCATACATAGATTATTATAAAAAAATGATTATAAGAATGAAGCGGATTACAGTCCCTTCAAGTTTTGTAGAAGATCATAAGCGCTGGGTGGAGTATTCGGTGGCATCTTTGCGTGTAAGTGAAAATATGAAAGAGGTTAAGAGGGATCCCCTTAAGACAATAATTGCTATACAGGAGAATGAAAGGATTAAAAATGAGTTCGCTGTCTTTATTGCCGGATTTGGAAATAGAATAAGTGATTTAATCAAATAATATTATCAAATGAGATTCTCCAAGGATAAAAATTTAATAATAAAAAAATATATAACAGGTTTTTTATTGGCACTGACTGTCATATCGTCTTCAGCTTATGTAATTCGACCGCGTCCGGCTGAAGCTTTTGTATGTGGTAATTGCTCACAGCTCTGGAATGATTTTATCAGTAATGCTACAGATATTAATTATTATGTAACGATTGTCAAAGATAATATTACAAAAACCGTTTGGGCGATTTTTAGAAAAAAGATGATTGATTATATGACGGACGAGCTTGTAAAATGGGTGCAAGGAGGAGGAAATCCTAAGTTTGTGACAGATTTTAATGGATTTTTAGCTGAGGTAGCAGATGAAGCCGGCGGGCAGATATTAGAAGAAATGACAAACGAAGAGTTTATGAGGGGTCTTTGTCAGCCGGACTGGGCTATTAGGATAAGGATAGGGCTTCAGAAGCCTAAAAAGTTTAGCACTAAAGCAAGATGCACCTTAAGCGATATAGGAGTGAATTTTAACGATTTTATGGATAATTTCAATAATGGAGGATGGAAGGGTTGGCTCAGTGTCTCGGAATCCCAAAATAATCCTTATGGTCTTTATACGATGACTTTGAATGAAAAGCTTGAGGCTGAAGCTAAAGCAAAATTAGCACTGGAGACTGAGGTAAAAACAGGTTATGGATTTTTAAGTGATAAAGTATGTAAGGAAATAACTGTTAATGGCGTTAAGTCTCCGGGTAACTGGAAAATGGAAGATGTCCCATCGTACGCATCCTGCTCTAAGGTGGAAGTGCGCACTCCTGGTAAGATGGTTTCAGATGCAATGAATTACGGCGCTTTCAAGGACATTGATTGGCTTATCAGTAGTGATGAGTGGCAGAATATTGTCGTGGCAGTAACGGATGCAGCTATAAATAGACTAACCAAAGAAGGAGTTATGGCTTTAAAGTCCGGGGATAAAGTTTCAGGCGGTCCTGGTCAACCTGACGTTAATAGTTATATGGACATTACTCCTCCTGTGTCCACTGCTTCAGTTTTTGATCCATGGCATATCAGTCTAAAGGCCAATGAAGCGCTCACGGGTATCTACTATACTCTTGACGGTTCTGATCCGACGACATTTTCTACGAAATACAGCAGTCCTATCAGTATTGTAAGCTCAACTAACTTAAACGCGCCTCTAAGTCCGCTTAAATGGTTTGCTATTGATAAGGCTTTCAATGAAGAAAATATAAGGACGCTTGAAGTCTCGTCTCCCTTCAGTGTCCCCGGCAGATACGTTCCATCTACTGTTGAGGTGGCAGTCAATCCTACAAGTGTAACACTTCTTTCTAATGAGCCGGCGATAATTTACTATACGATAGACGGCACTGAACCGGATACTTTCTCGCAGAAATTTATAAAACAGATTGATCTTAATACAAATGAATCTACTACTATTAGATGGTTTGCGGTTGATCAGGGCGGCAATAGGGAAGCGACCCATACTCTCTCTACTCAGCCGTTGTTTCCAAACAATGAATTGCCTTATATCGTAGATTTAGTCACTCCGACTCCGGCTATAAACGCCCCGGCTTCAGCTTCGATCAACAGTCAGTTTACGCTAGACCCTTCTTCTTCGGCAGACATAGACCGCACTCCTCAGATTGCTATGTATGAATGGGATTTTGATAACGACGGCGTGTATGACTGGAAGACTGTTGATTACAACAGAGACGGTATATTTGACGAACAAGGTTGCCGAATGGGCATAAATTGCAGCACCGGTTTGTCTATTGTCATAGATGGATCAGAGACAGGAATAGGAAATGGTTTTAGGGGTATGAGCGCTTCTTCTGGTGCGACACCGGGGACGGTAAGTGTCAGCTATTCCTCCGGTCAGAAGACTATTAGTTTAAGAGTTACTGATAATGAAGGTTTACAAGCTAAGACGAGTGTTACGATAAATGTCAATTAAAGTAAAAATCAGAAAATTTTTGCCACTGGCTTTAGTTTTAGTGTTTTTTGCTGTTGTATTTTTTTCTCCTTTAGGAGCGTATAATGCTGAAGCTGCTAATCCAATAACATCGCCTGGTGAGTGGATTGGCGGTAAACTCATGGAGTTGCTTGTTAATATAGCAAATATAATTATGTGGATGGCAAGCTTGGTTGTATGGGTTGCCGGATTATTTTTTGATTTAACTTTGAAGATATCAATCATTGATTTTCACAGTTATGCGAATATGGCAGGCATAACGACAGGGTGGACTATAGCTCGTGATACCATTAATATATTTTTCATTTTCATTCTTCTTTATATAGCTATAGCTACAATTTTACAGATTGCAGGCTATGGTATAAAGGATCTTTTAGTGAAAGTTATAATCATAGCTCTTCTTGTTAATTTTAGCGGTGTCGTTACAAAGGTGGTTATAGATGCTTCTAATGTTGTCGCTGTTGAATTTTACAGCAAGATTACTGCGGAAGCGGGTATTTCTTCTGTTTTGATGCAGGGGCTTAAGCTTCAAACAGTATATAAATCTTATGACAAGCCTGATATAGCCGCAGACCCCACCGCTTTGGGTGTCCCCGGAGGCGAGCAAATGTCCATGGGTGGAGTAATAATAGGCGCGCTTGGAGGAACGCTTCTTATGTTAGTTACTTCTTTTGTCTTGTTTGCCGCCGGAATACTTTTCTCAATCAGGACTATTACTCTTTTATTTTTAATAATACTGGCGCCACTTGCTTTTGCGGGTATGATTTTGCCTGCCACAAGCTCTCATTCAAAAAAATGGTGGTCAACTCTTTTCTCTCAATCGTTTTTTGCTCCGGCTTATATGTTTATGATATATATAGTGGTCAAGATGATAAGTGAAAACAATCTGGCGACAGCGATTGGCATGAAAGAAGGCGCTGGTGTTATGGACTTTATGTTTAAGGGGTCTATAAATACATTGGTTTATTTTATAATTCTTATCGGTTTGATGATCGGATCACTCATTGTGGCAAGCAAGATGGGCGCCGTCGGCTCAAGCACTATGATGAAATGGGGCACCACTGCTCGCAAATGGGGACAAGGTAAAGCTGGAAAGATTGCTTTAAGTTCTGCAAGACGCGCTACAGGTGGTATCGCAGAAAATATTGCAACTGGTAAAGGAAAAATTAGTCAAACTTTAAATAAAATACCAGGTGTTGCTTATGGCTCGGCAAGTATAGTTGCCGCTAATAGAGCAAAGATTCAAGAGATACAAAAGAAATATGAGAAATTTACTGACAAGGAATTAAAAGAAATGACTCCTCGATTGATGCCATTTAACAGGACAGCTGTTTTAAATGAACTTGCTAAACGAGGAAATCTTAAAGTTGAAGATAAAGATGAAAAAGGAGATAAAAAGGATACAAACTTCACTCAAGAAAGAATTGAGCAAGGCAAGAAGATTATGAATAAGTATGGTATGTCTACTAAAGAGGTTAATAAAGTAAGACCTGATCTGGCTACAACTGGCAATATGGATGAAAAATACAAGGAGGTTGATGAAGGTGTTGTTAAGTCTATAAAAGCTATTAAACCGGCTGATTTGGAGAAGATGGATGACTCAGTCGTCGAGAAGATTTTCACAGATGAAAAGATGAAGGTAGTCGCTCTGGAGAATTTATCAATGGCACATCTTGAAAATATTAATAAGAAAGTTAGGGATAAAATTTTTGGTAACAAGGAGAACATAGACTTGATGATAAAGAATTTTAGCGCTGCGGATGTTAAGAAATTGGCTGATATGGGTGGAGATGTCGCAGATGCTTTCTTTGAACAAATTGCCGGGCTTAGTGATACAAAAGATATCAATGAGATTATCGAGAAACTTAGTGATAAGAAAGGAATAAATAATAAATCAATTGCCGCTTGGCTTACAAGTGGTCCGGCTGCCAAATCCATAATGAAAGAGTATGGTGCTAAAGAAGAGCTTGAGGATAAATCACAAACAATAGGAGATAAAATAGATAAAAATAAAGAAGAGTATGAAGGTTAAAAGATTAAGATAATAATATGAGTAATAATCAATATAATAGTAAATTAATGGATAAGTATAAAGATCTTCCCGGTGATGTTAGAGAAGCGATTTTTTCTGTCGATTCTACTGAAATTATCCAAGATATATCTAAGAAGAATAATTTGACTATTGATAAGATGAGCGAACTGGCTGATGAGATTGGTCTTTTGATGATCGGCGTTACTGAGCCGAAAGATTTTATGCCAAACATTAGTCGGCGCTTGGGTGTGGATAAAAAGACCGCTCATGATATCACTGCTGAAGTTAACGATAGGATATTTTCTAAGATTAGAGAGTCACTCAAAAGGATTCACAATATAAAAGACGAAGAAGATAGTGAGAAAGATACTGCAGAATCGCTAAAACAGGAAACCGTAAGAGAGCCAGAACCTGCTAAAACATTAAGCAAGGAAGATATATTGAAAGAGATAGAGTCACCTGAATCTATTCCTATGCCACAAGTCTTTAGTGACGCTAAAGTAAATGAAAGCACTAGTAATGCTCAAACACTAAAGCAAGAAACTGTTTCTGTTGAAGGAGAGGGAAAAGAGATACCTATTCCTTCTATGCCATCCACACTGCCTGTTGTTATGGAAGAAAAAGAGGAATCAATAGTTGTAGCGAAAGAAGATTTACCTAAAGAATATGTAAAAAGCGGCGGAGTTCCTTTCCCGCCAAAACCGCAGATATCAAGAAGACCGCCGGAGGTTTCAGAGCATGATGGCGATAAGCCGTTGGGCCCAGGTGGAGACAAATATCCTGAAGGCGATCCATATAGAGAGCCAGTGAAATAAATGTAAATTGCAAAAATCAAAAATCAAAATTATTTTTAAATTTTACATTGTCATTTTCCATTTTGATTTTTAAATTTTAAATTTTTACTATGAGATTCCAAGTCCCACAATTCACAGAAGTAGAAGATAAGATCTTCGGACCGCTTACTTTGAAGCAGTTTATTTATCTTGCCGGCGGTGGCGGTATAAGTTTTCTATTTTATGTTATTTTTCCGTTTTGGCTTACAATTATATTTGCGACTCCTGTTGTAGTCTTTGTATTAGCGCTTGCTTTTTATAAGATTAATAATCAGCCGTTTATAAAAGTGGTTGAAAACGCCATTAATTATAATTCTTCTTCAAGGCTTTATCTATGGAAGAAAGACAAACCTAAAAATGTTACAGTTAAGACTACAGGTTCAATAAATAAATCGTCTGGCGCGGGTGTATATGCGCCAAAGTTAACGAATAGCAAACTGAAAGATCTGGCCTGGAGCTTGGACATTAAAAAATAAAAATGATTAACTCTAAACCTACACAACAATTTGTTCCCATAAAGGAAGTCAGAGACGGAGTGGTTATCCTCCGTGATAATTCCATGCGTATGGTGGTGATGGCTTCCAGTTTAAATTTCGCTTTAAGATCTGAGGACGAGCAGACGGCTATCATTATGCAGTATCAGAACTTCTTAAACTCTCTTGATTTTCCGGTGCAGATTTTTATTGAATCAAGCAAGCTTGATATCGGGCCGTATCTTAATATGCTGTCAGATATTGAGAAGGAACAGCCTAATGAACTCTTGAAAGTCCAGACAAGAGAGTATTCCGAGTTTATCAAGAATTTTGTCTCTACTACAGATATTGTTTCTAAGTCTTTCTACTTGGTAGTGCCTTATTCTCCGTCAGGATTTGCTTCAGCTAGCGGAGTCTTAGATAGCGTTATGGGTATTTTCGGCAAGAAGAAAGATGTTAAAAAGATAAAGTCGGAAGACGAATTATTTATTGAAAATAAAGTTCAGCTTCAGCAGAGAGCAGACGTCGTCTCAGGAGGACTTTCCAGTATGGGGATAAGGTCTGTCCCGCTCAACACCGAAGAACTTATAGAACTATATTTTAAATTATTTAACCCGGGCGAGCTTGATAAGAGTGTAACCAAACAAAATGTAAACTGAAAATATCAAAATGAAAAATGACAATGTCCCGATTTTATCGAGGATCCCCGATGGCAAAGCCATCGGGACAAAATTTAAAAATGATTTTGAGATTAAAAAATTTTATGACTTTAATTTGTAATTGTGCTTCGCCAGCTGGCGAATTGAGATTTCAATTTTTGATTTATTATGATTAATTTATTTAACACAGATAAGAAAAATAAGGATACGGAGATAATGCCTGTTTTCCCTGAGCAGGTTTATGAGACGGGCGTAATGGAGCTGCAAGACATTATCGCTCCGTCAGCCTTAGAGATAAATTCAAGCAATGTAAGGATAGGGGAGAAAGTCGCAAGGACTTTTTTTGTGGTTTCTTATCCGCGTTTTCTTGCTTCAAATTGGTTCTCGCCGATTATTAACTTGGATAAAGTTTTTAATATTTCAATATTTATCCATCCAGTAGAAACGTCAGTCGTTTTAAGACAGCTTCAGAAGAAGGTTGCCGAAGTGCAGTCTCAGATACATATAAGAGAAGAGAAAGGGCTAGTCCGAGACCCCGTCCTTGATACCGCTTATCAAGATCTTGAGAATTTGCGCGACCAGCTCCAGCAAGCGACAGAAAAACTTTTTAATATCGGTTTATATCTTACTGTCTTTGCCGATGATCTAGACGAATTAAATAAAATTGAGTCAGAGGTGCGCACTATCCTTGAATCAAAGTTGGTATATGTGAAGCCGGCATTATTCCAGCAAAAGGAGGGTCTTGAGAGCGTGCTTCCTTTAGGCACAGACAAGCTTGAAGTTTCTTCAAGGTTAAATTCATCCCCGCTTTCAAGTATTTTTCCTTTTGTTTCTTTTGACCTTACTTCAGATAAGGGAATTTTATACGGTATAAACAGGCATAACAGTTCATTAGTCCTTTTTGATAGATTTTCACTGGAGAATTATAATTCCGTAGTTTTTGCCAAGGCCGGTTCCGGTAAGTCTTATACTACAAAACTTGAAGTTTTGAGGAGCTTAATGTTTGGCACAGAGGTTATTGTTATTGACCCGGAAAGAGAATATGAATATTTAGCCGAGGCTGTTGACGGAAGATATTTCAATATCTCTCTTTCTTCAAAGCATCATATCAACCCATTTGACCTTCCGGTGCCGGCAGAAGGAGAATCTCCGGAAGATGTCTTGCGCTCAAACATCATCAGCTTGGTAGGGCTCTTCAGGATAATGCTCGGAGGGCTTACTCCGGAGGAGGATGCTATCTTAGACAGAGCCATTACAGAGACTTATGCTTCGCGAGATATTACGCCAGAGTCAGATTTTTCTAAAGCGGTGCCACCAATCCTCTCAGAGCTTGAAATGGTGCTTGCGAGTATGGAGGGCGCAGAATCTTTAGCGGAACGTTTGAGTAAATATACTAAGGGGACATGGTCGGGCTTTATAAATCAGCCGACTAATGTGGATATAAATAGGAATTTCGTAGTTTTTTCTATAAGAGATATGGAAGATGAATTAAGGCCGGTTGCTATGTATTTGATAACTCACTTTATTTGGAATGCCATTAGAAAGAATATTAAGAAAAGACTCCTTGTAATAGACGAGGCGTGGTGGATGATGAAGCATGAAGATACGGCTTCTTTCCTTTTCGGTATCGCTAAGAGGTGCAGGAAATATTATCTTGGACTTGCCACTATCACCCAAGATGTAAACGATTTTCTCAAGTCTCCTTACGGGTTGCCTATCATCACTAACTCTTCTATACAGCTCCTCTTGAAGCAGTCTCCGGCCTCTATAGATATCGTCCAGAAGACTTTCAACCTTACAGATGAAGAGAAATTTCTATTGCTTGAGTCAGATGTCGGGGAGGGGATATTTTTTGCCGGTATGAAGCATGTGGCGATAAAAGTATTGGCTTCTTATACGGAAGATCAGATTATCACTTCAGACCCGGCACAGCTAATGGCGATAAAGAAAGCTAAGGAAGACTTTAATCAAAATTAAGCTTGACCTTATGGATGAAGAAAAATATCAAAATAAGATAGATAAAACAACGGCCTCTTTAATGCTTGCAGTAGCTATATTTTTTGATGCGATTCAATTTGTTTTTGAGTTTATACCTATAATCGGTTTTATTCTGAACAAGTTTATAAGTATTTTCGCAGGTCTGACTTTCTGGCTCTGGCTTACTTTAAAGGGTGTTAGTGGCGCCAGTAAATGGATATCCGGAGGAAGTTTTATAATTGAAATATTGCCTATACCATTTTTAAGCGCTCTACCAGTGTTCACTGGCGGAATTATTGCTATAATAGCAAAAGAGCGAGCGGTAAAGAAAATAGAAAAAATTTTATGAGAGATTTTATATTCAAATTTTTAATCACACTGATCTTTATAGTCTTTTTAGGTTTGCCTAATACTTCAGAGTCAGCAGGGGCTGATTTTTCTGTCACCCTTATACCGCAGAACCCGACTCCAGGGAGCACGGTAACGGCTAAATTGAAGAGTCTTCACTTTGACGTTGACCGCGCTTCCATAACATGGAGTGTTGACGGTAAGGTTTTATCTAAGGGGATAGGTAAAGATGTGATTAATTTTAGTGCTCCAGCTTTCGGGAAAAAGAGTACTGTTTCCGCTTCGGTAACAACCGTTGAAGGGGACTTTGGTTCGGATTCAGTTGTCCTTGTGGGTAACGACTTAGACCTTCTTTGGGAGGCTATTACCACAACCCCTTTTTCTTATAAGGGGAGGTCACTACCCTCATTGCAATCGCAAGTAAAGGTGACGGCGATTCCTTATCTGTTTAAAAATGGTTCAATGCTCAAATCTTCCGACCTTATATATGAATGGTCTTTAAACTTTAAGAAAGATAAGAGCGCTTCTGGTGCCGGTAAGGATTATTTTATCTTTCAGACAAAAGATCAAGATGATTATACTATCAGTCTTAAGGTATCAAGCAGGACAAATGATATCGTCTTTGAGAAAGGGATAATATTGCCTTTGGGAAGCATGAAACCCAGAATCCTTTTATATAAAGACCACCCTCTTGAAGGTCCAAGATATGAAGAGGCTTTAAAAGGGTCAGTTGAAGTTGATAGTGAGATAAGTCTGCGAGCAGAGCCATTCTTCTTTTCTAGGAATAACATTTCTTTTGACTGGAAGATGAATAGGAATAGCATCTTGCCTGATGAAGCGCCTAATATATTGAAGTTGAAGGTGCCGGAAGGTGAGAGGGGTGAGTCGTCTATAGCGTTAAATGTTAAAAATAATTTTAATGTTTTGCAATTTGCAAACACCGCTTTAAAGATTATTTTCGGTAATAATTAAGAAATGATGAAAAAAATATTAAAAATCAAAGGATTAGCAGTCATAGCGCTTGGCGTGATCTTAATGTCGCCCGTGTCAGCCTTTGCCTATGAACTGCTTGAGCCGTTGCCTGGCCTTAATGAGACAGATGTTACTTTGTCTAGTTATCTTAGCTGGCTTTTCCCTTTCGCCCTTACTGTGACGGCCGTGCTTGCTGTAGTTATGATAGTGATCGGCGGTTTACAACTTGCCGGCGGGGGAAGCGAGGGGCTTAAAACAGCCGGGAAGAAAAGGATTGAAAGCGCTATCTATGGGTTGCTCCTTGCCGTGTCAGCTTACTTGATCTTATATACCATAAATCCGAATTTGGTTAATATGAGTTTAGGTATTGATCCGATTACAAAGAAGGAAGATCCTGTGGATATATCAGCACCTATTATTCCTCCTGCCAGTGGTTATTATTTTTCTTATCAAAGTTCTAATGGCAGTAGAGCTATAGGTCCTTATGATGACATGGATAAGTGTAAGAGTGCTTCTGATGCTATTAAAGCAGGTGATAGTTATAATATAACTATGGATTGTTATTTCCATGAATTAAATTTGAAAAAATGAATAGAAAAATAATAATTGCAGTCGTAGTATTAGCAGTCATCGGACTCGGTGCTTTTGTTTTTATGGGTAGAAACAATGAAGATAAAGCTCCTTCCGACAGCGCGCCTAAAGGTTTTTTCCCTGATAGTGGTAGTGGTAATATCAACCCCTTGTCTTCAGGGTCGTTTGATGGAAATGGTCTTACCAGTGGGAAAAATTTCGTATTAATAAAACTTTCTTTAGCTTCGGTTTCAGGCGCTACTTATGCCAGAGGTAAGGTTATATATGTTGATAGGGCAACCGGTAATATTTATGAGATAAATCCTGACGGCACAGAAAGAAACCGTACCTCAAACACAACCATACCGAAAATTTTTGAAGCTGATTTTTCTTCCACTGGGGATAATTTTCTTTTTAGATATTTGACTGTTGATGACGGAGTAGAATCCGTGAGAAATTTCTTAGCAGGTTTAAGTAGTGAAGATAGAGCAAGCACAACCCCCTCTGTAGAAGGAGTATTCCTTCCTGCTGATATTTCTTCGGCTGTAATTTCTCCTGAAGAAAATAAAATCTTCTACACTTATAGGCAAGGAGAACAGACGATAGGTGTTACATCTGATTTTGAAAATAAAAATAAAAAGCAGATATTCTCATCATCGTTTGGGCAATGGAATCTTTCTTGGCCGTCAAAAAATATCATTACTTTATTGACGAAACCTTCTGGCACAGCAGACGGATTCTTCTACTCTCTTGACGCAAAGACAGGTAAATTTACCAAGATACTTGGTAATATAAAGGGCCTTGACGCAATACTGGATAGTAGCGGGGAAAACGTCTTATATAATGAAAGCGGGCAGAACACCATCAGAACAAGAGTTTACAATATAGAGACTGGTGAGGCTTCTGAATTTCCTCTATCAACCCTTGCCGAGAAGTGCGTCTTTTCTTATGACAGCGTATATGTGTATTGCGGTGTTCCTGGTATAGTGCTTTCTGCTCTTTACCCTGATGACTGGTATCAAGGGCTCGTATCTTTCACTGATCTTATCTGGAAGATCAATCTAAGCGATGGTAATACCGAGCTTATAGCCGGTATCTCAGATAACTTTGACGCGACTAATCTTTTCTTAAGTTCAAACGAAGGTTACCTCTTTTTCACTAATAAAAAAGACTCCAGTTTGTGGAGTTTGAGGCTTAGGGAATAGATAATGAAATCGCCTCGGCGGGCATTTATTATTCTCTTTTAAAATATTTTGGTTCTGTTATTATATAATAATGGAAAGAATACCTAATCTTCATATCTTCATATCTTCATCCTATATCCTATCCTCACTTTATTAACCGATCGGCCAATTTAGTTAGAATAGAAACATGCCAAAACATAGACCGATAAAATTTGAGAACACACTTGAGCCGACCTTGAGAAAAGAGGTTGAAAAAATTATTAAAGAAAATCCAAAGGCTAGGACTATATTACATGCTACTTTGGCTATTATTGCGGTTGGTGGAGTTTTAACAATAGGGGCGGTAGCCCCAGGTTTAGCTGGTGGTTTAAATAGAATGCAGACCAGCCGAAAGAAAAAATCTTATGAAGATTATCAAAAAATCTGGAATAGTTTTAACACTTTGAAAAAACGGAGAGAGTTACAATTTATAAAAGAAAAAGATGGGTATTTAGTGTATAGTCTCTCCAAAAAAGGTAAAGATAAAATTAAAAAGTTTATCTTTGATGAATTTCAGATTAAAAAGCCACAAGTGTGGGATAAAAAATGGCGCTTAGTGATTTTTGATGTTCCAGAGTCACGCCGAAAAGATAGGGTCGCGCTGCGTAAGAAGTTGGTTGATCTAGGGTTTTACCAGTGTCAAAAAAGTGCATGGGTGCATCCGTTCCCTTGTCTAGAAGAGATAGAATTTCTAAAAAATATTCTTCGGATAAAACCTTTTGTAAAATTATTTTTAGTAGAAGATATGACTGATGGCAAGGCTATGTATCATTTTAAAGATTTAATAAAATCAGTTGTAATAAGAAGTTAGAACTAAACTAAACTAGATGAATCCATTCTTAGTATTTCTGCCGGTCGGCTCATTTATTAAGGATAGTAAGGGTAGAGAAAGCGGGAAAATGTTTAAAATTTTATTCGTATGTTTGTATGTAAGTTAAGGGGGAGAATCGCTAAGCACCACTAAAGGGTGCATGGCGCCGCCCGTGTACCGCTAAAGGGTACAGGGCTTCTTGTACTCCTTAAGTAGTACACGACGGACCCCGCCCTGACGGGGAAAGCCACCGCCAAGCGGGGCAAGTTGAACTATCTGGAGCCAAGACCGGGAATCGAACCCGGGACCTCACCCTTACCATGGGTGTGCTCTGCCGACTGAGCTATCTTGGCATCTATTCACCCCGCCACGGCGGGACAAGCTCCTCTAATAATATTTAATTTGACTAAGATTGCAAGTTAAAATTTATTCTATTAAAATAGATCAATGAGCGAAATTAAAGAAAGAATAGAAAATATTGAGAGGAGTATGCAGGAGCCTAATTTCTGGGACGATAAAGCGAAAGCGCAAGACATAATCAAAGAATTAAACGAGCTTAAGGATAAACTTTCCGGACTTGGCAAATACGATAAAGGGGGCGCTTTACTCACCTTATTTTCCGGCGCCGGTGGAGACGATGCGGAAGATTGGACAAGGATCCTTTTTGATATGTATTCTAAATATATTGAGAAGAAAGGTTGGTCGCTTAAAATAATTCACAAGCACGAAGGTGCTGAGAGGCGCCTGCCTGCCGGCAGGCAGGGTTATAAAAATATTACTTTTGAAGTTACGGGCAGTGGCGCTTATGGTAAATTAAAAAAAGAACAAGGAGTTCATCGGCTTGTGAGAATATCGCCATTTTCAGCTAAGAAGCTCAGGCATACTTCTTTTGCTTTGCTTGAGGTTGTGCCTGTTATTGTTGATAAGGGCGATATGGATATTCCAGAGAAGGATATCAGATATGAATTTGCCAGAAGTTCAGGCGCCGGAGGGCAAAATGTTAATAAGAGAGAGACGGCGGTAAGGGTCGTGCATATACCGACGAAACTCGCAGTACACTGTGAGACGGAACGTTCTCAGGCGCAGAACAAAGAAAGAGCTCTCAATATGTTAAGGGCTAAGATATATAAATTGATAGAAGATGAGAAGGATAAAGAGATGGCTTTGATGAAAATAAGCAAAGAAGTTTCTCCTGAATGGGGAAGCCAGATCAGGTCTTATGTCTTTCACCCATATAAGCTTGTAAAAGATCATCGTACGGGAGTAGAGGAACGTGATGTAGAAAAGGTTTTAGACGGAGGATTAGATGAATTCATAGAGGCGGAGCAAGATTTAGCCACTAGCCATTAGCTGTTAATAAATGCTATAATAAAAAATAATACATGATTTATTTTGATAAAGTTTCAAAAATATATGCTAAGAATTCTGTCGCTATTGAGGAGATAAGCTTTACGGTTGAACCGCAAGAATTTGTTTCTCTAGTGGGTCAATCAGGGGCCGGTAAGACAACCCTTTTGAAACTTCTTTTAGCTGAAGAATCTCCTACTGACGGCAAGGTTTTCTTTGAATCTATAAATGTACATTCTGTCCCAAAAGTAATGTTGACTGAAGTTCGCCGTAAAATAGGAGTAGTTTTTCAAGATTTTCGTCTTTTACCTAATAAGACTGTTTTTGAGAATATCGCTTTTGCCATGGAGGCCGCCGGCAAGAAAGATGAAGATATTAGAAATGATGTTCCTCAAGTTATGGATTTAGTCGGTCTTGAAGATAAAGGCTGGCGTTTCCCGAACGAACTTTCCGGAGGCGAGAGACAGAGAGTGGCTATTGCCAGAGCTATTGTGAATCAACCTGATCTTATAATAGCCGACGAGCCGACAGGCAACCTTGATCCGTTGAATACTTGGGAAATAATTAATATACTTAAGAAAGTAAATGAGCTTGGCACGACAGTCGTCCTTGCTACACACAATAAAGGGATAATAGATTCTCTAAATAAGAGAGTTATCACACTTGAGGGAGGAAGAATAACGCGTGATGATAAAGAGGGCAGATATATATTATGAGTTTTTTTATTGATACGAAAAGAATAATAAAAATAGGTTTTGTTAACTTCTGGAGAGAGGGGGTTGTTTCAGCCGCGACTGTCCTTGTGATGGTAACGACACTTTTTGTCATAGGTTCTATAATTTTTGCAAAAGCGTCTCTTGATTCAACGCTCGCGCAGATTGAAGACAAGGTTGATATTACCGTTTACTTTAAACCGGGTGTTCCCGAGGACGATATTTTAAATATAAGAAAATCTCTTCTTACGCTGGAAGGCGAGGTAAAAGAAGCTACATATGTTTCTCAGGAAGAATCTCTCAGCAGATTTAAACAAAGGCATGAAAATAATTCTCTTATTACTCAGTCTTTAGATGAATTGGAGAATAATCCGTTAGGCGCAGAGATAAATATAAAAGCCAAAGATCCAAGCCAATATGAGGGGATAGCTAATTTTTTGAAAAATTCTCAAGACAAGTCCGACACGATAGATAAAATAAATTATTTTCAAAATAAAATTGTGATAGAAAAATTGAGTAAAATTATAAACTCGTTTAGAGCGCTTGGATTTGGAGTGAGCCTTGTCCTCATCATAATCGCCGTTATTGTTATTTTCAATACAATACGCATCTCTATTTATTTTTCAAGAGAAGAGATTTCTATTATGAGACTTGTAGGCGCGACTAACAGTTATGTAAGGGGTCCATTTGTTATTGAGGGGGCGATGTCCGGGGCTTTTGCGAGTATTATAACCATAGCGCTTTTTTACCCGTTTCTTGTCTGGGTAAGTCCGATTGCAAGGAGCGCCTTCTTGGGTATTGATATTTTTGGATATTATCTCAACAATTTTCTCCAGATTTTTGCCATTCTTTTTGTCATAGGAATATTTCTGGGCACTGTTTCAAGTTATGTTGCAGTAAGAAAATACTTGAAAGTCTAAGTATTTTCATCCATAGATATAATCTGATTTTTTTCTTTTTTAGTTGACGAAAGTAAGCGCCTTTCCTTTTTTATTGCCTCTTCCTGTCCTGCCGATACGATGAACATAATCTTCATATGTTGCCGGGATATCAAAGTTTATTACATGGCTTACATTATCAATATCAAGACCTCGAGCCGCAACATCTGTAGCCACAAGGATTTTAGCGCGATTGTCTTTGAAGAGTCCTAGCGCTCTTTGCCTTTTGGAATGATTTTTGTCTCCGTGGATTGATTCAACACGCAGTCCTTTTTTAGCGAGAGTAGCATATAATTTCTCTACTCCGTGTTTTGTCTTGCCGAAAATAATCACCTTATTAAATTCCGGTTTAGAGAGCAGATTATAAAGCACTTCTATCTTATCTTCACCGTGTTTTATTTTTATTATGTCTTGTTCCACATTGCTTGCAGTGTCGCGCGTCTTTACAGAAACAGTGATAGGATTATTAAGAAATTCGGCAATAAGTTTCTCAATCTCTTTTGACAGTGTGGCTGAGAAAAATAATGTCTGACGCTCTTTTGGCAGTCGAGACATCATAAATCGCATATCTTCTATAAAGCCCATATCAAGCATCCTGTCCGCTTCGTCAAGGACAACAGTGTTGAATCTTGAGAAGTCGATCAATTTTCTTTTGTTTAAGTCCTTAATCCTTCCCGGAGTGCCAATAATGAAACGATGAGGTCTTTTAAGCTCAGAGATTTGCCGGCCGATATGCGCCCCTCCGACACAGCATACGGAAAATATCTTAAGATATCTGCTGAAATCTTTAAACTCTTGGTTGATCTGGATAGCGAGTTCTCGAGTAGGAGCGACGATAAGCACATTTTCTTTATGATCCATAAGCACTTTGTTTATAAGAGGGATCAGGAACGCACCCGTCTTGCCAGTGCCGGTGTTTGCAATACCTACAACATCAGATCCATTAAGGATATGAGGAATGATCTTGTCTTGGATAGGAGTAGGAGATTCATATCCTTTCGCAAGGATATTTTTCTTAATATCTTCTTTAATATTAAAATCTTTAAATAGGTGCTCGGGGGTAAAAGGCGCTGATGCTTCAGCTTCTACTGCCTTATTAACAAATTTAGAAATATCAATGCCTTTGCTTTTTATCCTGTGTCCGGCATGAAAACGACGGCCATTACGAGATGGCAGTCCTTTATGAAACGGTCTTCTTTTTAAATCTCTTTTGAAATTTTGTTTATACATATTTTATATAAGCCATAGCCTTATCTTATAATCTAAAAGTAGCGGGCCAATTTTTCGGCTCGCTACTGTTATTAGTGAGACTTTAGCTTGTCCTAGAATAATATATCAATAACATTAGTTTGTCAATCCGCCGCGGTAATGTGCACCACCGGAAGGTGCACAAATTCCGGAAGGTGCACAAATTTCTACTTTTCCTTCACTTCGTGGCCACCGAATTGGTTTCTTAAAGCAGAGACAATCTGTCCGGTGTAGCTAGGATTCTCTTGAGAGTTAATTCGAAAGTTTAAAGAATCTTCAATAACAGGCGCAGGCACTTCAAGTTCTTTAGACGCTTCTACTGTCCAAAGGCCTTCTCCGCTGTGAGAGATCTTTCCAGAGATTTCTTTAAGGCCTTCTCCTTCTTCCTTGAAAGCCTTGCCAAGCCAACTTATAAGGCGCGATTCTATAACAGTGCCGTTGTTATACACTTCGGCTATCTTTGTAAGGTTTAAGTTGAGTGGTGATTTTTTCATTATTGCAAAACCCTCGGCGATCGCCTGCATCATGCCGTATTCTATTCCATTGTGTACCATCTTCACAAAATGACCGGCGCCATGGTCGCCCATATAGCCATAACCTTCCGGTGCTGATAAGTCTTTAAACAGTTCCTCATATTTTTCATAATCTTTTTTTTCTCCACCAATCATGAGTGATGCGCCGTTTCTGGCCCCGCTCGGACCGCCTGATACGCCGACATCCAGGAAGTTTATGCCCATTTCTTTAAGCTTTTTAGCTCGCCTTATGGATTCTTTGTAAGGAGAATTGCCTCCGTCTATAACAGTATCGCCTTTTTGAAGTATTGGTTTAACTTTCTCAAGCACATCATCGACAAATTTATAAGGGACCATTATCCAAATCAACCTCGGGCTTTCTTCCCGCCTGACAAGCTTTTCAATAGAGTCAAATGTTAACGCTCCGGCTTCGTCGGCTTTTCTTCTAGCTTCCTCATTTATATCAAAGGCTGAGATCTCATAACCTTTCTTAATCAGGCGTTCCACCATATTGAGACCCATTTTCCCCAGTCCTATGTATGCTATTTTTAATTTCATATATTTTCGTTATTTATAATAGATTGTTTTAGTATTATATTAAATTTATTTAGATTGGTCAGCTGGTCTTTGGTCTTCATTCAGTGCTTTTGGGTGCTTAGAGCTCCAGGCATAGAGAGCTATTGCTAAAGAAGTGGCGGCGTTTAATGATTCGCATTTTGAGTTTATCGGTATGGAGAGTTGTATATCGCAAAGTTCCCGTGTCTTCTCGCGGATCCCTTTAGACTCATTGCCAAGGATTATTACAGTAGGGGAGCTAAACGATTCATTATTGATATTTTCTTTACCTTCTCCGATCAGTCCGTATGTCCAGAAACCGCGCCTCTTAAGATCGCCTAATGTGTTGTTTACATTGCCTATCAAGACAAGAGGTATACGGAAGGCCATACCGGCAGAGACCTTAAGGACGGCCCCAGTCACCTGCCCTTGATGATGTTCGGGTATAAGCACGCCCGATGCGCCAAAGGCGGCAGCCGAACGTATCACAGCTCCTATATTCTGCGGGTCTTGGAGTTCGTCTAAGAGCACAAGCACGGTGTCGTTTGTTATCTGAAGTGAGTTTATGAATTCATGGTATGGTTTGACTAGTTTCTCTATTGAAACAAGAGCGACTACACCTTGATGCACGGCCGACTCAAGGTTTTTCTCAGATGTCTTTGTCTTGGATAGTTCCGCTGTTTGGACACCCGTTTTCTTTATAAGGGCGATTAGATCCGGAGCATTGATATTTGGCGCAAGGAATACTTTCTTGATTGTTTCAGGAGCGTGAAGAAGCGCCTCTTTGAGCGCGTGCTTGCCGTAAACATAAGTCTTTTGGTTCACTTTGGGCATAATTTTAAAGTATATATAAAAAACGATATATTGTCATTAGTATAATATTATGATGTAATACCAACTATGAATAAGAGGAAAAGAGGACGCGATGATCGTAAATTTTGGAATAAAGAATATAAAGAGGTAAAACACCTCTCTCTTTCGAGTAATCCAAGTGAGGACCTTCTTAAGTTTATTAGATGGCTTGGTCGCAAGCGTCCACCCGTGCAATTTGATAATGCTGATAATATTATTGACGTTGGTTGCGGTAATGGCAGGAACTTGGTCTATCTGTCAAAGACTTTCGGCGCGAGTGGAGTAGGTATTGATATCTCTAAAGAGGCGATAGCTCAAGCTAAAGACATGAGTAAGGGGCTTCCTTTGGAATACCGATGTCAGTCAATCGCTGACCCGTTTCTTCTTGAAGACGAGTCTTGTTCTCTCGCGCTTGATATGATGGCGTCGCATGTTTTGAAAGAGGAGGCGAGAGAACGCCTCCTTAAAGAGGTGGTAAGAGTGCTTAAACCCGGAGGCTGGTTTTTCTTTAAGACGTTTCTACTAGACGAAGACAGACACGCCGAACGTCTTCTTCGTGAGAGTCCGAGCTGTGAAGAGGGGACATATATCCACCCAAAGAGTGGCACGCCTGAACATGTCTTTACTGAAGAAGAGATTGAAAAAATACTCGATCCTTATTTTACGATACATAAGATCTCAAAGTCCCACCGTCATATCTTGAAGGGTAAGGCATTTAAACGAAGAAGTATCTCTGTCTATGCGGAGAAAAAGTTCTAACTCATACATACAATAATACAATTTGTTAGACACCAAGTTGTTAAACACCCGGTGTCTAACAACTTGGTGTCTAACAAATTAATAAATTGAGCAAAAAAAATAAAAGCGCTATAAATGCGCTTTTATTTTTTTGCGTATCAATGTAATCTAGATTACATTGTCTGGTGTTCGCATGCACCGCCCAATTTCCTTAGAAGAGTTATAGAGTAGATAGCGCTTATTCCCACTAAGATATAAATAATCTTTTCCAATACAGGGACACTTCCAAAGATTTTTGCTACTAGATTGAAGTTTAGTAGTCCAACAAGACCCCAATTTATACCTCCTACGATTACTAATATATCAGCTACATAATTTACTATTTTCATAAAAATATATTTTAAGTTATAAGATTTATAAGATTGACTCGACCTTTTTACTTTTTAAATAATCTTTTTTTAAAAGCTTTTAGGGTATATGCCCCTTTCTTATATTTTAACTTAAATTTAGTAAAAAAAACTGTAAAAATAGTCTTTCTGTGGATAAGATATTTCTTAAAGGTGAGACCTTGAGGAATCCTTTTCCGGTTTATTCCAAAAACAACCTAGCTAACCGGAGTTCGTCATAAGTGTACATTCCGCTGAGTTTTTTATGGACGGGGGAGAGCTTGGTGTCGCCCGTCTTCTTAAACGCTTCTTTTATCCTTTTGATATCCTGCTCTTTTGGTTTGAAACGACTGATATCAGAGTCAGGTTTAAGCTCTTTGATCTTCTCTAAATGTGAGATAATAGTCCCTTTTGTCATTCCTCTTTTGTCCGCTATCTCATTTAGAGAAAGTCCTTTGTTTATGAGGGTAAGTGTTTTCTCGTGAGTGGGGGTACGTTCTTCTTTTTCCTTTTTCTCTTCTCCTTTTTTAACATTTTTTTCTACCTGCTTTTTATCAGTGGTGCCACCGCATTTCTTTATAAATTCATCGTGCATTTCACATAGATTTTCCGGTTTGAATCTCTGCAGTACTTGTTCCCATTTCGATGATTCAGAAAGAAGGTACCGGTCTATCTCAAGAGCTCGCGGATGCACGGCAAACGCCATATCATTGATACCGGACAGAGAAAGTCCTTCAAGTGTTCTTAGCCGCGAGAGCGCCACATATCCCTGCCCGGGAACAAATGATTTTGAAAGATCAATCTGTGCAGAGTCCAAGCTCATCCCTTGGCTTTTGTGCACTGTGATAGCCCAAGCCAGGCGTATGGGTAACTGCTCAACTTTCGCGTGTATTTTCCCGTCTTCTTCAATAGCCCATTCTGCTTGTCCTACATAGATAGTCTTACCGGAAAGAGTTTCAACTACTGGGACTCCTTGGTCAAAATCTTTTACCACGCCAAGTGTGCCGTTTACATAACCTTCTTCAAAATTATTTTTTACAAACATCACTACGGCATCTTTTTTAAGTCTTAGTGTCTCGGGAGCAAGGACGCTTTTCTTAAGTGAGTCAACGATGGCTTTGCGTCCTTTAGCGCTCATTTCAAAGAGGTGTTCGCCACCGGGTAATTTCCGAAGCTCCTTTTCATTCTCTGCGTCGACATCAATATTATGGGTATATAGTCGTGTCGGCGTGACAGTCTGTTTTGTGGCATTGTCGCACATTTTAGAGAGCTTTTCTCGTGTAGTGGAAGATATCTCTCCACTTCGCATCTCTTTCAATATACTTTCTAGCGTATTATCGTTGTGGCGAAATTGTTCGTCTAAGTAGCACACACGGACATCCATAGACTTCCACGCATTTGAGGCGGTGACAAATTCTACATCCATACCTCTTTGTCCGATAGGCGGTAATTGAAAGAAATCTCCAGATAGGACTATCTGCATCCCGCCAAAAGGTTCATCGTTTCTTTTCATCGCGCGACAGATGTGTTCTACCGTATCAAATAAAGAAGGGGAGAGCATCGACACCTCGTCTATTATCAGGACTTTTGTCTTTGATAGCCGTTTATATAAGTATTCTTTCTCTGTAAGGGCTTCAATCTCTTTACCTGATAGAGTGTCTTTTATGCCTGCGCCGGACCAAGAGTGGATGGTCACACCACCGATATGAGTAGCCGCGATACCTGTGGAAGCTGTTACTCCCACCGGTACTTCGCGGTGTTTTAAGTAAGTGATATATTCGTTTATCACGTGGGTTTTACCACTGCCGGCCGGACCCGTCAGATACACATTTTTCCCGGCTTTTAATATATCAAGCGCAGTTTTCTGTTTCATAAAGAGTATTGTAACACATAAAAAACCAAGTATGATGAGATGGCGAAAATACCGTTTTTGTTAGACACCGGGTGTCTAACAACTGTTTTCTTCAATATTATCTATATTTTGGCCATGTCGCGCTAAGTAGATTTTAATCATTGTTTTCATAAATTATTTTAATCTACATACAAAAATCTTTGGTCGAAGATAAGCATCTACTGATGTCATGAATTTTAGTTCCAGACTTTTCGTTATTTTAAATCTCGATTTTTGAAGAACTTTCTCTAGTGTCTCATATTCGCTTGTATAGACCACCAATCTCCCGTTTGGGTTTAACGCCTCTTGGCAATACTTGATAAAACTTCTATACAACTTCTCTAGATCTTCATCTTTAGATATAGACATACCAAACGGCAGGTCAGATGTTATCGCATCGAACTTTCCAAAGTCGGGCTTGTCATAAATATCTGCTTCTTTAACCTTAATCTTTTTAATCAATCCGGCTTTCTTGATATTTTGTATCGCTAGAGAAAGATGTTTTTTATTGTTATCAAAGCCGACCAGATCTTCCAAGTTTGGGTAAGACTGACCCGCTTCAATAAGCAGTGTGGCGCTACCGGAAAAAACATTTAGATAAGTTTTTGCTTTATCTAACGCACAAAATGAATTCACGGCATAAGAGGCAGTGGGATCCATAGCCCCGCTCATATTTCTCACCTTATATTCTCGTAGAGAGAGCGGGCGCGGAGTAATTTGGATACCAATTTCCCATACATCGTCTTGTTTTATAATATGTATCTTTAAGTCAGCCTTTTCTTTTTCTATAATTTGATATGTATCCTGTATGTATTTAGCAATAGAGCGAGCTTCCGGGGAGTATGATCCGGCGCAAGTAATTTTGAAAGTTTTAAACTCGCTCTCATCGTTAGAAATAATTACATCTATAAGACTACCTAGAACAGATTTATGATTGGAAATATGACGAGGGTTGTATCTAGTGTCTTGCAATACAATATACGCGCGAGCGACACTTCTTAACTTTCTAATATTATCGAGGTCTTCTATATTATCCAGATAGACAGAATCAGGGCACTCTTTGAATACATGGAAATCTTTATTTTTACCTATCTCCTTTAAGACGATATCCCTTAATCCTGTAATGTAAGATAATTTAATTTTTTTCATGGATTAGATTTAATTTATATTGTTTCATCGAAGCGTCTAGTGACTATTATGTCAGATTGTTAAACACTCGGTGTTTAACAATCCCCAATAGAACCTGATGCGTGTCAGTCACCTGATTTAGCATATGGTGGCTGCGGGACTAGGACTCGAACCTAGATGACAACCTCCAGAGGGTCGCATCCTACCATTAGATGATCCCGCAATGTTTAATTTTTAACATAAATTTAGCCTAAAATCCAGTTTTTTATAGCCAATATACTATATCTATAGTTTACATATAAATTAGTATTTACTTTAGTATTTATGTCTATTTTCCTAAAATATGATATTATAGTTAATAAATGGAAATCGCCTTATTTATCCTTTTGATTGCCCTATCGGCTTTTTTTTCTGCGTCTGAAACTGCTTTTTTCAGCCTTCATCAGAGCAGGGTTAGAATGATGCAGGAGAAAAAGAGAAAGAATGCTTCTATTATAGAAAAACTTAAATCAAAGCCCCAACGTCTCCTTATAACCGTACTTATAGGGAATAATGTGGTAAATCTCTTTACTGCCGCTTATGCCACAATAGTGGCTACAAGATTTTTCGGCTCCGCGGCCTTAGGCGTGGCAACGGGCGGAGTGACTATCCTAATTCTTATTTTCGGCGAGATTGTGCCGAAATCTTTTGCCTACAGTCATAATGAAAGAATAGCTCTTTTGTTTGCATGGCCTGTTTATTTATTGTATATAGTATTTTTCCCGATAGCTTTTATTCTTTTAAGGCTTAATAAATTATTAAATAAAATTTTTAAAATAAAACCGCCTGTCGGCATTACTGAAGAAGAGATTAGAACGATGGCAAGACTTGGAGTAGAGAATGGAGCGATAGATTACAGTGAGCATGAGATGATAGAAAATGTGTTTAAATTTGATGATGTATCTGTGGGTGAGATAATGACATCGAAGTATAAGATGGATATGTTAAATGGCGAGGCGCCGGTGGAGCAGGTTGCTTATTTTGTGTCTCATTCAGGCTTTTCTCGTTTCCCTGTTTATGAAGACAATGATGAAGATAAAATAATAGGATATATACACGTAAATCAGATAATGAAGGCGCTTAATTCAGACGAGAGAGACAGGGCTGTTAAGGATTTTATCTCTCCTGTGGATGCAGTGTCTGAGACTATGAAGATTGAAAGACTCTTCAGGCTTATGAACAAAAATCAAGTCCATATGTATCTTGCACATAAAGACGGAGACCCGAGTGAGATTATAGGATTAGTGACTATGGAAGATATTTTGGAACAGATCATGGGGGAGATAGAAGATGAGACAGACGAATAATGTTGGTTGAATGACAAGAGAGTATCTAGTATAATAAGTTGATGGAAAATGAGATTCTAAAGAAGTTGGAAGAAAGCGACCAGAAGATAAATGAAATATATAAGTCTGTAGAAAAGACGAGAAAATACTTTCTTTGGACGCTTATTATAACTCTTGCGGTGTTTATCTTGCCACTTGTTGCCTTGCTGTTTATCGTGCCGTCATTTCTTTCAAACTACAGCGCGACTTTGGAGGGTATTTATTAATCGATTTTACTGATACAATGGATTTAATATGAAATCTAAACTTCTGCCATTTCTTATTATAATTTTTCTGATCACTTCAGGTGTTTTTGGGTTTTTGTATATGAGCGAAATCATTCATGCTGAGTGTCCGTTATTTCAGATGCTTGGTGGAAGTTGCTCTCCTGACACAAATGCCATAGTCCTACTAGCGCATCATCTAGCGGGATTCAAGATGATATCCGCGTCATTTATTACAGTAAGTTTTTCAGCGTTACTTTCGGTATTGTTTTTAGCTGTCCTCCTTGCGGTCTCTACTGTTTTTTTAACGGATAAATATTGTTTTAATTTCAGGCCTGATAAATATATTAAGTTTAATCCTCTTGAGGATTTTATTTCATGGCTTGCTCTTCTAAATAAAGGAGATTATCTTTTGTCTTTGCTGGCATAATATCTTTAAGGATAGTTTAATTTAGCCTATTTTTGAAGATTGCCGGTTTAATTTATTACTCGGTCTTTTAATTTAAAATAAAAATATGAATAAAAATTTAGTGACTTATGTAGCGGGGGTGGCAGTTGTTATCGGCCTTGTGGTTGCAATGGCGTTGTTATCCGGCGGTAAAACTGTGAATAATAGCAATCCTTTGGCTTATTCGGCAGGCGTCTTAAATATCTTGGAGGAAAATTATGACTTCGGCACTATCTCTATGGCAGACGGCAATGTCTCACACAATTTTGAAGTTAAAAATGAAAGCAATGAGCCTGTAATGATAAGCAAGGTTTATACTTCTTGCATGTGTACCACTGCTTCTGTCATAGAAGAAGGTGGAAAGAGGCACGGCGAGTATGGCATGCAAGGTCACGGACCAATAGAAGAAGCTAATATAGAGATTCTTCCGGGTGGGTCTGTGGCGCTTGAAGCAGTGTTTGATCCGGCGGCTCATGGTCCGGATGGAACAGGCAAAGTGAAGAGGGTTGTCTATCTTGAGACTAATTCTCAGGCAAAACCAAAGTTAGAGGTCGTCTTTGAGGCGGACGTAATAAAGTAAAAAATATGAAAAATTATATAGCAAAAATTCATGTATATATGCCGGTTGTAGTGATCGTGGCTATCGTTGCCTTCGGCTTTGTCATATATGATATACAGTCACGTTTGATAAAAACTGAAAATATGATCGCGCACTTGGATGATGAGGTAGATGAAGCAAACGCCGGAGTAAAAAGATTATTAAAGAGGAATAGCGGATCGGCGACTAGTGATAATCTTTCCGGACTTTTGCCAATCGTCGAGGTCGGCGAGGGGGAGTTTGATTTTGGAGTTATAGAAAAGAAGAATGGAATAGTAAACACTGATTTTATGATCAAAAATGAAGGGGAAGGTGTGCTCAAGATTAAGGCGGGTGATATTACCACTTCTTGTGGTTGTACCACAGCTAAAGTAGATAAAGAGGAAATACCTACAGGCGAAAGCGTAACGTTGACTGTGTTTTTTGACCCGAATTTTCATGAGGAGCCGCAAGGCCGTTTCTTCCGTTCAATTTTTGTCCCGACAAATGATCCGGACAATAGCGAGATGGAGTTCAAGATCTTTGTAGAGATTAAAAATTAATAATAAATTAGCGACTAGCCATTAGTCACTAGCCAATAGGATTAAATTATATTATCACTAGTGTTATCACTAGTGGCTAACGACTAAAAACTACTGGCTAAAATAAAATGACAAACAAAAAAGAAGAGCAGTCAGAAGAAAAGTTTAAAGGACCAATCTGGAATATATTAGTGTTGGCATTTTTGGTCTTTATTGTTGTGGGCCAGGTAAATGGCGCAGATAAAAAGAAAGAACAACAAGATATAGATATCTCTTCTGATTTGTCAGCTGTTCCAGTGGCAGAAGTCTTACCTCAGGACGGGGTTGTCTTACCAATTGCTTGGGGTTCAATAGGGAAAGAGATGATGGAAAGTGGCGTAATAGATGCCGAGAAATTCGAATCTTTATATGCCAACAGAGGCGGATTGAGCGACGATGAGAAAGTGCTTCTTTACGGAGAGAATAACGGCAATATTAAAATCACTCCGGAGAATGCCAGTGTGATACTAAATCTTACTTGGGCTTTCGGTCTCTCAAATAAGAACCCGATTCTTGAAGAAGGTCCTATGATGGACCATCGTTATGGCGGGGCAGGCGGTTTTGCTTCAACGGGCGGGTGGAGTATCGCGCAAGGCGATGCGATGGATCATTATAGTAAATATAAGTTTGTGGTGTTGGACGCACGAGAGCAGGCTCTTGTAGAGCGCGTGTCAAAGAATATCTATCGTCCGTGTTGCGGGAATTCAACTTATTTTCCTGACTGCAATCATGGTATGGCGATGCTTGGCCTCTTGGAGCTTATGGCCTCAAATGGAGCCACGGAAGAAGAGATGTATCAGACGGCGCTCGTAGTGAATTCTTATTGGTTTCCGGAGACATACTTAACTATCGCCAAATATTTTAAGAAGCGGGGAGTGGCTTGGTCTCAGGTTGACGCAAAGGAAGTCTTGGGCGAACTTTACTCAAGCGGAGCGGGGTATAGGCAAGTCCTATCTGATGTTGAGCCTGTAAAGATCCAAGGCGGTGGCAGTTGCGGAGTGTAAAGTAACAATATTTAGTTTGTAGTTATTTATCAGATTAATTAGTAAATAATAATTATTATGGTAAAAATAATAAAAAAAGATGATAAAGAATTATATCAGTGCGAGCAGTGCGGTTATGAATATGAAGACAAAGAATGGGCGGACCTGCCTGCCGGCAGGCAGGGAAATGTCAGAAGTGGTGCAGTGAGCATAAATCTTGTAATATGGATATAATTAAACATGGAAATCCAAAATAAAAAATCTTACGCTATACCAATCGCCGTTATTATCGCCGGCTTGATAATCGGCGGGTCATTTTTTGCCACAGATGGAAACAATAATGGTAAAAATGGGTCTTCAAATAATGACGGGGCTTCAGGCAATATTGAGGTATTCGAAATAGACGCGGACGACGATCCTGCTCTCGGCAATCCCGAAGCGCCTGTTGTTTTTATTAATTTCGGAGATTTCAGATGCCAATTTTGCGCTCAGTTCCAGAAGGAGATTAAGCCGTTGATTATAGAAAAATATGTGAAAACCGGCAAGGTGAAATATGTTTATCGCGACCTTATAACGATGAGTGACAATTCAATCTTGGCTGCCGGTGGGGCTAATTGCGCCGGCGAGCAAGGCAAATATTGGGATTTTGCCGATTATATGCATAGCGGCGGCGGAGGTCATGATACGACATATACGGAGGCATCGCTGTTAAAAATAGCTTTGTCTTTAGGGCTTGAAGAAAAATCTTTTAAAGAATGCCTCTCTTCGGGAAGATATGTGGAAGAAGTTAAGAAAGACACCGAAGATGCCATAAAAGCCGGCGCCGACGGCACGCCGACGGTATTTATAAACGGCACAATTGTTTCCGGGATAAATTCTTTTAGCGTCTACGAATCTATAATTGAAGAAGAATTAGAAAAAATAAAAAATTAAATAAAATAACTTTTGCAGTTTGCAATTAATCGCAAATTGTCTATAGCGAAATGAACCATCAAGAACATAACCATAATAAACCCTCCGGTTCTCTTCAGGGTAAACATGCCGGCCACAGCACTGCAATGTTTTTCCGGAAATTTTTGGTTAGTTTGATTCTGTCCGTTCCCGTTATTGCGTATTCCGAACTACCTAAGCTATTTTTTGGCTTGGAAGCCCCGCAATTTCCGGGGTCTGAATATCTGATGCTTGTTTTTGGTTCCGTGATTTTCTTTTATGGAGGATGGGTATTTTTAATGGGGGCGATAAAAGAAGTAAAAGCGCGCATGCCCGGCATGATGGTGCTTATTTCTCTCGCTATTACCACGGCATATCTTTGGAGTGTTTACGCGACATTCGCCGGTGAGAAATCTCTTTTTTGGGAATTAGCCACTTTAATTACCGTTATGCTTCTCGGTCATTGGCTTGAAATGCGGGCGGTGTCTAGTTCGCAAGGGGCGTTGAAAGAACTGTCAAAACTGCTTCCGGATACAGCGGAAGTAATCAGAGATGATGGAACAGAGATAGTTAATCTTTCAGAACTTAGGGAAAATGATATAGTCTTGGTAAAGCCCGGTATAAAAATCCCCGCTGACGGAAAAATTATTGACGGCGAATCTCATGTAAATGAGTCAATGGTTACCGGAGAGTCAAAACCGGTTTCCAAGAAAGAAAATGATGCGGTTATTGCCGGCACGATAAACGGTGATGGCGCGCTGAGGGTGAAAGTTGCTCAAATTGGAGAAAAAACATTTCTCGCCGGTGTTATGCGTTTGGTTGCTGAGGCGCAAGCTTCCAAATCACGCCTTCAAATATTGTCAGATAGGGCGGCATTATATTTGACCATCGTCGCCGTTTTTGGAGGCAGTATAACCATGGTTGTTTGGATTTTTGCCGGCGCCGGGGTTACTTTTGCTGTTGCTCGACTTGTTGCCGTGTTTGTCATTGCCTGTCCGCATTCATTGGGGCTTGCCGTACCACTCGTTGCTTCCATCTCTACGACAAAAGCGGCGCAAAACGGTTTTCTTGTAAAGCAGAGACTCGCGTTGGAAACCGCGCGAAAGATTGATGCAGTGTTGTTTGATAAGACAGGAACGCTCACTAAGGGCGAATTTGGCGTTATAACGATATGGAGTATTGGCGGTAAAACGCAAGATGAGGTATTAGAATTAGCCGCTTCTCTGGATGCCTTGTCAGAACACCCTATAGCAAAAGCGGTTACTGCTAAAGCGAGAGAAAAGGGTCTTTCACTGAAAGAGCCGAAAAAATTTGAGGCACTGAAAGGTAGAGGAGTGAGGGCGTTTGTTGAGGAAAAAGAAGTGATGGTTGGCGGACCGGCGCTTCTTGAGAGTATTGGGATTATTGTCCCGAAAGAACTTTCAGGTCAAATAGAAGAGGCGGGCAAGAAAGGACAAACTATTATTTTTGTCATAGAAGAGGGCGCGCTTTTGGGATCAATCGCTTTAGCTGACATTATTAGAGAAGAATCGCGAGAAGCTATAAAAGCGTTGAAAGAGAAAGGGATCCGCCCTGTGATGATTACCGGAGACTCAGATGATGCGGCGCAGTGGATCAGCAAGGAACTTGGCATTGATGAATATTTTGCCCGAGTGCTGCCTGATCAAAAATCCGAGAAGGTTAAAGAACTTCAAAAGCGTAATTTGAAAGTGGCAATGGTCGGTGACGGTATTAATGATGCTCCCGCTCTTATGCAAGCCGATCTTGGTATCGCGATTGGCGCCGGTACGAATGTCGCCATTGAATCGGCGGGGATTATTCTTGTTCGCAATGACCCGCGAGATATTGTAAAGATTATCACACTCTCGCAGATGACCTATGCAAAAATGATCCAGAATCTTTGGTGGGCGACCGGGTACAATATAGTAGCGTTGCCCTTGGCGGCCGGAGTGCTCGCATTTAAAGGTATTTTGCTCCAGCCTGCGCTTGCGGCGGTGTTTATGTCGGCAAGTACGGTTATCGTGGCTATTAATGCTATGCTTTTGCGTAGACGGGAGATATAAATTTAATCCGAGCATAAGGTTGAGTTGAGGTAGAAAGGGGTTTTTAATTTCATTTTAAATTGGTATAATAAATGCGATATGAGCGGTAACAGAACATACAAATGGTACAAAGATAGGCCAACGCTGATAGCTCTTATCACTGGCTTTTTCAGCACTTTTTTAACTCTCCTTAATACTTTTCTCAGGAATTAAATCACTTGGCGGTTCAACCGCCAAGTGATTTAAGTTATTCATAACGGAGCGCTTCAATAGGACTTTTAAAATGTTATGAATAAGTTCAGATACATATGAGACTTTAATTAAGTCTTTAATATGCGTCAATTTAATATCTTTCGCGGAACAAAAGGATTCATAACAATGTGGGA
>JANLHB010000020.1 GCA_024654625.1 Patescibacteria group bacterium | reverse complement strand
CATAGAACCCAAGCCCCCGTCAACCCATAAGAAACCTGTCTTTGTCTGACTTGTGTTGCTTACGTTTATTGGTGCTGACACATTTCCACCTGGCGGAGCGGAAGTCGGCGCGGTCCAAGCGAAAGCATAGCTTAAGCCGACGGCCACCATAAGACCTAGTGTTATCACCTTGATAGATTGGATTATATTTTCTTTTTTCATATTGTTTTTATTTTACTCTCTTTAGTGAGATAAAAGAACATAATAGAGTATGAAATATGTGGATAAGTCACTTGACACCCCACTTGGAAATCGGATTTCCAAGTCACTTGGCGGTTGAACCGCCACAACTATCAAACTATCCAAGGTGTCACCTTGGATAGTTTTTACTCAAATAACAAAGCCGCGCCTATGGCCGGAGCGTTATTTCCCAGCTTAGAAATTATTATGGGAGTATTTTTTGCTTTCGGTAACATAACATACTTTTTTATATTTTCCTTTATACTAGGTAAAATAAGCTTTATCGCTTCTGCTATACCACCGCCAATTATGATAGCCTCGGGGTTCATCATATTTATAATATTTGAAAGTCCTATGCCCAAATTCTCTCCGAACTCTCTACATACTTTCATTGCTCCGGCTTTGCCGTTCTTAGCATCAAAGAAAAGAACTTCTCCACTCTTGCCATAAACTCTTTTTATAAATTTACCTGAAGCCAAGTCCTCAAAAGAACCGTTTTTACTTTTACTGTCTATAATCATATGCCCGCATTCGCCGGCACTTTCTCCAATCTTGCCGTTATAAATTTCTCCATTTATAATAATTCCGCAACCTATACCGGAGCCCAAGGTGACACCGACAAAATTCTCATACTTTTTCCCAGTGCCAACCTTGCTCTCCGCGACAGAAAAACAATCCGCATCATTTTGCACCTTAACAGGCACTTTAAATTTATTCTGAAGTAATGAGGCTAAATTAAGCCCGTCAATAATCTTTACAATATTAGGCGATTTAATTATTTTACCAGTTTTCACATCAACGATTGCGGCAACTGCCACCCCGATACTTGAAAATTTATGCTCTTTTTTACTTAACTCTATAAGATTAAAAAGATTTTTAAGAAAATTTTGCTTATTTGTCTTATCAGTAGGGACTGTATTACTCCAAACAACTTTCTTTTCGTTTTTATCAAATAGAACGACATTAGTTTTCGTCGCCCCAATATCTACGCCTAAAATTATTTCATCCATTCCGTAATTATACCAAAACTCGCCAACAAGGGCGAGTTTTGCAAGATTAAATTTAAAATTATTAAATAATTTTTTCTTTCTTATTATTTCTATTTGGATAGAAAAATGTGCATCCGCCGCGGCGGATGCACATTTTTTTAGATTTCGCAGTGTTTTGTATGGTTCTGATTTTTAGAGAGGAAGTTTGTCTATATCATCTTCAAACTCTAAATCATCTTTAAAAACTTCATCTGAAAATAATTTTTCCTCCTTACTTTCACTTGGCGGTTCAACCGCCAAGTGAGTTTCGCTATCTTTATTTTTATCTAATTTAGTCATTTTACTAGTGACTAGTGGCTATTGGCTAACTACTAGACTACCTCCCCCTAGCTTCAATAATACCTGCGGCCACATTATTAGGAACAATAGAATAATGATCAAATTGCATAGTGAATGTTCCTCGGCCCTCTGTCATAGAGCGTAAGGCCGTTGCGTAGCCAAACATTTCAGAAAGCGGAACAGTCGCAGTTATCACCTTAAGGCTTCCTCTGTCTTCCATTCCTTCAATCTGACCTCTTTTTGAATTTATATTTCCTGTTGCATCACCCATGAATTTATCCGGCACAATAACCTCCACTTTCATAACAGGTTCAAGCAACACGGGCTTAGCTCTTTTAACCGCATCCTGAAGAGCCATAGAACCTGCAATCTTGAAAGCCGCTTCATTAGAATCAACATCATGATATGAACCATCATATAGTTCACAATACAAATCCACCAACAAGAAACCGGCAAGGACCCCTCTTTCAAGTGCTTCTTTAACGCCTTTCTCAACGGCAGGGATGTATTCTGCCGGGATAACTCCGCCTTTAATAACACTCTTGAATTCAAACCCCTTCCCGCTTTCCATCGGCTTAATCCTGATCCTTACATGGCCATATTGACCTCTACCTCCAGACTGCTTTACATACTTACCTTCCGCTTCAGCTTCCGTTGTTATCGTCTCTTTATAAGCGACTTGCGGCTTGCCAACATTTGCTTCAACTTTAAACTCACGCTTCATCCTATCCACAAGAACATCAAGATGAAGCTCTCCCATACCGGAGATAATAGTTTCCAGAGTTTCAGGGTCGGATTTTATCCTGAAAGTAGGGTCTTCATCTGAAAGACGCCTTAATGCTATACCCATCTTTTCCTGATCGGCTTTTGTCTTAGGTTCAATCTTCAGAGACACAACAGGTTCAGGAAACTCTATCTTCTCTAAAATTATCGGGTTTTCCGGATCACATAAAGTATCGCCCGTCTTAGTATTCTTAAGTCCAACCAAAGCGGCAATCTCTCCGGCATAAACAGTCTTCACTTCTTCGCGATCATTAGCATGCATTCTAAGTATTCTGCCAACTCTTTCTTTCTCTCCATTTGTTGCATTTAATACATAAGAACCGGCCTCAAGCGAACCTGAATAAACTCTAAAGTAAGTAAGCTGACCGACGAAAGGGTCTGTCTGAAGTTTAAAAGCCAAAGCGGAGAAAGGCGCATCATCAGAAGGGGCGCGAGTAATCTCAACCTCAGTCTTCGGGTCAAAACCTTTCATAGGCGGGACATCTACAGGACTAGGCAGATAATCCACAACACCATCTAAGAGGAGTTGCACTCCTTTATTCTTCAATGCCGTACCACAAAATACCGGCACTACCTGATTGCCGATAACCGCTTTTCTTAAAACCTTTTTAAGTTCATCAACAGAAGGTTCATTACCGGCAAGATATTGATCCATCAACTTCTCGTCATTTTCTACTATTTTTTCCACAAGCTCGGAATGAAATTTCTTAGCATTAGATAAAAGAGACTCCGGTATTTCCTGCTCCTCAATCTTATTTCCCATATCACCCTCAAATTTATAAGCCTTCATTTTTAGAAGATCTATAACACCTTCCATCTTCTCTTCTTCGCCCATAGGAATCTGTACTCTGACAGCATTTTTAGTCAAGCGGTCCAATATTGTCCCGTATGACCTTTCAAAACTGGCGCCTGTTCTATCAAGCTTATTTATAAAACAGATTCTTGGCACTTTATATTTATCAGCCTGACGCCACACAGTCTCTGATTGCGGTTCCACGCCGGCAACACCGTCAAAAACAACGACACCGCCATCTAAAACACGCAATGAACGTTCCACCTCTACAGTAAAATCAACGTGCCCCGGCGTATCAATAATATTTATACGATGTTTAAATGCATTGTCGCCACCGGCATAAGTTGGCACCCAGAAACAAGTCGTGGCTGCGGAAGTAATAGTGATACCTCTCTCTCTTTCCTGCTCCATCCAATCCATAATAGCCGCCCCCTCATGCACCTCTCCTATTTTATGCGAAACTCCGGTATAAAAAAGAATCCGCTCACTAACGGTTGTTTTCCCTGCATCTATATGCGCGATAATTCCTATATCGCGTACTTTATCAATTGGATAATCTCTCATAAATAAAAATTAAAAAATTAAATATCAAAATTCAAAATTACAATGTAAAACTTAAAATAATTTTGAATTATAATTTTGATTTTTGCATTTTGATATTTAAATTTGACCGAGTAAAACGAGGGAACTTACCATGCAAAATGAGCGAAAGCGCGGTTTGCTTCTGCCATTTTGTGGACATTCTCTCTCTTTTTCACAGCTTCTCCTTCATTCTTACTTGCAAGAAGTAACTCATTTGCAAGACGTAAATGTATTGGTGAACCCTTCTTTGATTTAGCGGCCTCAATTATCCAGCGCATAGCAAGAGCCGCTCTTCTCTCCGGTCTTACTTCTACAGGCACTTGATAATTCGCTCCTCCCACACGACGAGAACGGACCTCTATTGTCGGTCCGACATTTTTCATAGCCTCATCAAATATAGCAACAGGATCTTCGGCCTTAGCCTTTTCTTTAATCTCATCAAAAGCGGAATAAACTATCTTTTCTGCCACGGACTTCTTGCCGTGAAGCATTATATAATTTATAAATCTGCCCACTTCTTCAGATGAATACTGAATATCTGGCCTAGGCTTTATTCTATTTTTTACTCTTCTTCGCATGTTTTAATTTAAATTTATTAGTATTTTAGAATTTAATAATTATTTTTTAGGCTTTTTTGCGCCATAGAGACTTCGGCCCTTCATTCTCTTATCCACGCCGGCAGTATCAAGGACACCTCGGACGATGTGATATCTAACACCCGGAAGGTCCTTAACTCTTCCTCCTCGGATAACAACCACTGAGTGTTCTTGCAAATTGTGTCCCATACCAGGGATATAAGCTGTAACTTCCATACTGTTGGTAAGCCTCACACGCGCAACCTTTCGGAGGGCGGAATTAGGCTTCTTAGGTGTAACAGTTTTTACCTGC
>JANLHB010000019.1 GCA_024654625.1 Patescibacteria group bacterium | reverse complement strand
TTTATTCCAGACGAAGTATGGTCAGCAGTTACGCCTATGTTAGCCGTAACTAAAGGAGAAATAATCTTATTATCAACGCCGTTTGGGAAAGGTGGTTATTTTTATAGGTGTTTTTCTGACCCAACGTTTACTTCTTTCCACGTTTCTTCTGAAGATTGTCCAAGGATCTCGAAAGAGTTCCTTGATCAAGAAAGAAAACGTATGTCTAATCTTGAGTATGCTCAGGAGTATCTAGGTGAGTTCGTTGATGAATTAAGACAATTTTTCCCTAACGAAGTTATCAAAAAGTGTATGAATATTAAACGGCTAGGGTGTAATAAATTTTTAACGGATAAAAAATATCTAGGAGTAGATATTGCACGTATGGGCGGAGATGAAACGGTTTTAGTTTCAATGGCTCTTATAAATAAAAAAATGTTTATGGTCGATTTGGAAGTAACAAAAAATCAGTTACTCACCGATACGACACGACAGATATTACACGCTGACAGAATTTATAATTATAAAAAAATTTATATTGACGACGGGGGTTTAGGTGTAGGGGTGTTTGATCCTTTACTTGAACATTCACAGACGAAAAAGAAAGTAGTGCCTATAAATAACTCTTCTCGCGCTCTTGACAGAGAGGACAGAAAAAAGAAACTGCTTAAAGAAGATTTGTATAATAATCTTCTCAACCTTATGGAACAAGGAAGGTGTTTCTTTTTTGATGAAGAGGACATTTTTCATTCTTTGCGCTCAATCCAGGCGGAGTATGTGGGCGATAGGCTTAGATTGTTTGGGAATTATTCACATATTACCGAAGCAATCATAAGGTCGGCGTGGGGAATTAAAGACAAAAGTTTAAATATTTTCATAGTATCTTGTTAATATGGCAGACACAGGCATATATGCAACAACGGCAGAAGTTCAATATAAAGCGGGTGCTAACGCTTCGGCTGTAAGCAATACAGAAGCATACATTAATTCGTTTATGACTCAAGCGGAAAGTTTGATTAATGCAGTTTGTCGGTACAATTTTTCTGATAATTATTCTACTCTCAACGTAGACGTTAAAGGGATCCTTAAAGAAGTTGCTTCAAATTTGGCCGCGATTTATGTTATTACTTACGATATGAGCGGGTTTACTTCTCGGTCGGAAGCGGAGTCTATGATCAATGTTCTCAGAGATGGAGCGTTAAGAGGTCTCGCAGTATTACGAGATAAAAAAGTGCAGGAGTTTTTGAACGATGCTTAAGCACGATTTTAAAAAACAGCCGGAACTCCATAATTCTCAATTAACAGAGTTTTATTTTATGTCGCCACATAAACAAATCTTCGAGCCGTTCTTTGCTAGTGTTACAAAAGTTCACGACGGCGACACGGTCACTTTATCGTGGAGCGAAAGAGATTTTGAGTTTCCGTTGCGGTTTGCTGACGTATCGGCTCCGGAACTTGGAGAAAGAGGGGGCAAAGAATCTCAACAATGGCTCGAGAATAAACTATTAAATCAAGACGTTTTAGTTGTTCCATCTCCTGAAAGGACAGAAAAGCACGGCAGACTTTT
>JANLHB010000018.1 GCA_024654625.1 Patescibacteria group bacterium | reverse complement strand
TGTTTCAGTCAAGGAAAAACAAGAAAAAATGTTATTCCTCACACACCCGCCAAACAACTCGTCGGGCAGGCCCGCCAAAATGCGCGTCTGGCAAGAAGTATTTTAAGTATAATTAAAGAATTTAAGCAACTATAACCTCAACAGGAAGTGGTTGTTTAATCCCAAGAGTCTTGGCCACATAAAGCTTCTCGATTCCTATTACTTTCCCATCTTTATCCTTTTTTAGAATAATACCTTCCCCCGCCTCTTCACAGATATGTTCATCTTTTGGATTACCAAACCATATATCCATGGTGTCACTCTCCTTGAGGGCAAATAGGGACAGCGACCGTTTGTGCATCATTAAGTATTTATTCCCCTGCTTCCATCAAGACATGGTTATATAATTCATTACTTATCCAAAAACCTCGATTAATTAACTCATTCAGTAAAGGGTTTATCTCCTTTATTAATTCCTTTTTCTGTGCCTTTAGAAGCAACCCGAGAGTACCTGTATACTTTAAACCTTTGTGCTCTGCGATCTTCCTCGCCCAATACTCGTCTACCAAAACCAGATCTGCCCCAATTTCTTCAGATAAAGAAATCGTTTCCGCCTCGCCTTCATCCAAATCAAATTCAAGATATTTCTTATACAAGGATGACAGAGTTTTCACTTCAATCCAATTAATTGAACCTACTTCACTCCCCGGTCTTCCTTTACCTCGGATTAATTCTCTATAAACTGCTTCTGGAATTATAATTCTCTGATAAAGATCTTGAAGAATTTCCAATTTGCCCAGGGAAGAAAGGGCGATCAATACCGTGCTATCGGCGACAACCAGCCTATTTTCAGGCATTCTCTACATCCCTCGCCAGTTGTTTCCTGTCAAGTTTAAAGATGGATACCTTGTGTTCACCCAGTACCTTTATAAAATTATACTTGTCTATACCGGCAAGGTTTGCAGCCTTACCCAGGGAAAGTCTGTTGAGTTCATAGAGTTTCACTGCTGCTAATACTTTGACTTCCTGCAAAAAATGATCTTCATCCTCTTTTAATGAGATAAGAATATCTTCAGGATACTTAAAGCTTGCTTCTTTTATCATCTTGCATTACCTCCTTTATAAAAATTCAGAGAAAAGAGGACAGGCTTTTTTTTCATGCCCTCCTCATTTTTCTTTGATCTTCCCACGGGTCTTATTTTAAATTCTTCTCAATAATCATTTTTTAAATAGGGAATCGGCGTCGCATCTGGACAAATGACAATTGATTAACAAACGCAATCCAAACTACGTTACAGAAACCCGGGGTCAGACCTTGAAAGCAGAATATGCCTTCACTACTCATATCAATTCTAACGGTCTCCTTTTTGTCATGCTTTAGCAAGGTTCGTCTGGGGTCGGACCAAGCTAACATGTTGTTTCAATGACACTTAACTCCTAAATATAGGTGTTTTTAGCCCTTAAAATGTCCTTTTTGGGGCCAA